>CAJFUT010000269.1 GCA_904420255.1 uncultured Angelakisella sp.
CCCCCCGCCGCCAGCACCCGGCTCTGGAGATAGCTGTAGGTGGCGTAGATGGAGGGGTCCCCCAGGTTCAGCATGGCCACGTCCCGGCCGGAATCCAGCACCTCCATCACCTGGGCGGCGGCCCGGTCGTGGCTCCGGTCCAGGGCCTCCCGGTCCCGGAGCATGGGGAAATCCAGCCGGAGAAGCTCCTTCCCCGCCGCCTCCGGCACCGCCCGGCTGGCGATCTCCCAGGCCAGGATCCGCCCGGAACCGGAAACCGGCGCCGCCAGCACCGGGCAGGCCCGGATGATTTCCGCCGCCCGGAGGGTCACCAGCCCCGGGTCCCCGGGGCCCACCCCCACGCCGTATAAAATCCCTTTTCGGTTCATGGCTTTTCCTCCCGTGATGTTTTTTCCCCCACCAATTCCCGGAGAAGCTCCCGCGCCTCCCCCGCCAGGATCAGCATCCTCCGCTCCTGGGTGTAGACCAGGACGCCGGTGCGGACCCCATCCCCGGCCCGGCGGCGGAGCACCTCCGCCATCCGCTCCCCCAGGGAGCGGAGCACCGGCTCCAGCAGCCCCGCCTCCTCCAGGATATCCAGGGCGGCGGGGGTGGTGGGGGCCGCCATCAGCCTCCGGGCGGTTTCGGTCCCCGCCCCCATGAGGGCGGCGTGGGCGGTCATCAGCTCCATCCGGCAGTCCCCCTGGCGGGAGTGGGTGTTCATGATCCCCCCCGCCAGCTTCACCAGCTTCCCCATGTGCCCCGCCACCAGGATCCGGTCAAAGCCCAGCTCCAGGGCAGCGTCCAGGGCCTCCCCCAGGAAGTTTCCGTACTTCACCGCCAGGCGGTCGGGGACCTTCTCCATCTCCCGGAGGAAATCCCGGCCGTAGTTGCCGGGGGTCAGCACCACCCCCCGCTCCCCGGCTGCCGCCAGCACCCGCAGCTCCGCCCGGATGGTGGCGGTGAGGGCCCCCTGGCTCATGGGCTCCACGATGCCGCTGGTGCCCAGAATGGAGATGCCCCCCCGGATACCCAGCCGGGGGTTGAAGGTGCGCCGGGCCAGCTCCTCCCCGCCGGGCACCGAGATGGTCACCGCCAGGGCGCCGGAAAAGCCCGCCTTCCCGGCGGCGGCTTCCACCCCCTCCCGGATCATCTCCCGGGGGACCCGGTTGATGGCGGCCGCCCCCACCGGCTGCTCCAGCCCCGGCAGGGTGACCCGGCCCACCCCCTCTCCGCCGTCCAGCAGGACCCGGACCCCCTCCCCGCCCTCCTCGGCGATCCGCACCGAGGCGAAGACCAGGGCGCCGTGGGTGACGTCGGGGTCGTCCCCGGCGTCCTTGCGGACGCCGCACCGCACCTCCCCCGGGCGGCGGAGGACCTCCTCCACCGGCAGCTCCAGGGCCACCCCGGCGGGGGTGGTGAGCCGGGAAACCGGCACCTCCTCCCCAGTGAGGAGCATCCAGGCGGCGGCCTGGGCCGCGGCGGCGGCGCAGCTCCCGGTGGTATAGCCGCACCGCAGCCGCTTCCCCTCCACGGTGACATAACGCTCCAGCCTCACGGCTCTCCCTCCCTTCTCCCGCCGGCGGGGCCGGAAAATGGGGAAAAGGGAGCCCGCCAAGGCTCCCTTTTGAAAAACACGCGCCGGAAAGGGTCCGGCAGAAGGCTCCTCCGCCGGCCCCGGTCCCGCGCCCTTTCCCACCGAAAGACCCGCGCCCAGCCGCCGCGGCAGGTCTTCTGGCTGGTCATCCTCCTACCGGGCCCCCTCTTCCCGGCGGATCCCGCCAGTGAGGATGATCCAGGGCCCTTCGTCCGACATACAGCAGCGGGGGCTGCCACGGCTTCGCACCGTGTTCCCTTTTGACGCCCCGGGGGGCGGCCGCAGCGGTTTTGATATTCTATTGCTCTTATTGTATCCGTCCCGGGAGGGGTTGTCAAGAAACGGCGGATCACCGGGTGAAGAAATACCGCTCCTTCCCCTCCACCGTCACCCGGCAGGCCCGCAGGCCGAACACCCGGTCCAGGGTGCCCCGGTCCAGCACCTCCGCCGGGGTGCCGGCGTCCACCAGCCGCCCCGCCTCCATCACCGCCGCCCGGTGGGCCCATTCCAGGGCCTGGGGCAGGTCGTGGAGCACCACCGCCACCGCCCGGCCCCGGCCCGCCAGCCGGCGGAGCAGCTCCAGCAGCTCCAGCTGATGGCAGGGGTCCAGGTAGGTGGCGGGCTCGTCCAGCAGCACCAGGGGGGTATCCTGGGCCAGTGCCATGGCCAGGTATACCTTCTGGCGCTGCCCCCCGGAAAGCTCCGAAACGTTCCGCTCCCGGTATTCCGACACCCCGGCCAGCTCCATGGCCTCCTCCACCGCCCGGCGGTCCGCCGGCGTCATCCGCCGGGGGTAGCCCAGGTAGGGGAACCGCCCGTGGGAAACCAGGCTCCGCACCGGGATATTGCTCACCGGGCGGCCCTGGGGCAGGAGGGAAACCAGCCGGGCCAGCTCCTTGCGGGGGATGGAGGAAAGCTCCCGCCCCTCCAGGAGGATGGAGCCCCCCATGGGCTCCATGAGCCGGGCGCAGAGGCGCAGCAGGGTGGATTTGCCGCAGCCGTTGGGCCCCAGGAGGGCGGTGACCTCCCCCCGGCGCAGCTCCAGGGTGACGTCCTCCACCACCGCCCGGCCCCGGTATCCCCCGGAAACACCCCGGAGGGAAAGGATGGCGTCCTGTGGGCTCATCGGCGGTGCCTCCTTTCCCGCAGGAGGAGCCAGAGGAAAAACGGCCCTCCCAGAAAGTTCAAGAGAATCCCCACCGGCAGCTCATAGGGGGCGAAAAGCAGGCGGCTCAAAAGGTCGCAGAACAGCACAAAGGAGGCCCCCAGCAGGGCCGCCGCCGGCACCAGAAGCCGGTTGTCCTCCCCGGTGAAAAACCGGGCGGCGTGGGGGACGATGAGGCCCACAAACCCCAGCAGCCCCCCGATGCTGACGGCGCCCCCCGCCAGCACCGCCGCCGCCGCGATGAGGAGCAGCCGGCACCGCCCCACCGAAAGGCCCAGGGTCCGGGCGGTTTCCTCCCCCAGGGCCAGGATGTTCATGTCATAGCTGAGGAGGAGGGCCAGCAGCAGCCCCCCCAGGATATACCAGGCGGCGAAGCGGATCCCCGCCATGGTGACCCCGGAAAAGCCCCCCACCAGGAAGGTGCTCATGCCGGTCCAGGCGTCGGGGACCAGGGTGGCGATGGCGTCGGAGCCGGCGCTGAAAAAGCCGCTCACCGCCACCCCCGCCAGGACGATGGTGATTCGGGAGGCCCCGGTGGAGGCCGCCAGCAGGTAGATCACCCCGCAGGCCAGCAGCGCCCCGGCGAAGGCGGCCAGGGGCACCACATCCCACCGCCCCGGCCAGACCACCGCCGCAATCAGGACAAACAGGCCGCTGCCGGAATTGACCCCGATGATATTGGGGCCCGCCAGGGGGTTGCCCAGCACCGACTGGAGCACCACGCCGCTCACCGCCAGGGCGGCCCCCACCAGGATGGCGGCCAGCACCCGGGGCAGCCGGGAATAGAGGATGATGGCCTGGGATTCCCAGGGGACCTCCCCGCCGAAGAGGGCGGAAACCACCTCCCTCAGGGGGACCCGCACCGACCCCAGGCAGATGGAGGCCAGGGCCGTCACCGCCAGCAGGAGGAAAAGGACCGCCAGCAGCAGCGCCCCTCCCTTAATCCCCCATGACCTGGGGGTAGAGGATTTCGGCAAGATATTCATAGCTTTCCCCCCATCTGGCGTTGGGCTTATAGTGGAACAGGTCGCTGGGCAGGATGACGTACCGGTCGTTTTGGACCGCCGAAAGGCTGTTCCAGGCGGGGTTTGCCTGGATCCCCGCCGCCAGGGCGTCCAGGGCCTTCTGGGTGTCCTTCCCCATGATGGTGACGAAGATATAATCCGGGTCCTCGGCGATGATCTCCTCCATACTCAGGTCCTCCAGGAGGCTGGGGTGGTCGTCGGCGATGTTGTGGGCCCCCAGCTCGTGGAGGATCACCCCCGCCAGGTTGTCCATCCCCTTGGCCTTGGCCCCGCTGGAATAGGCCCGGATCAGCAGCACCTTGGGGCCCTCCTGGCCCTGGACCTTCTCCACCACCGCCCGGGCCTGCTCCTCCACCGCCAGGGCGTTCTGCTCATAAAGGTCCGCCCGCCCGGTGATGTCGGTGCAGATCTTCATGGCGTCCACATAGTCCGAAAGGTAGTCCACCCGGAAGAAGGCGTGGGGGATGCCCGCGGCCTTCAGGGTTTGGGCCGCCTGGATATGCTCCGAGGTGTCGGCGGAGAGGAGGACAAAGTCCGGCGCCAGGGAGAGGACCAGCTCCAGGTTGGGGTTTTGGGTGGAGCCGATGATGGCCACCTCGTCCCCCAGGGGGAGCTGCCGCTCCTCAACGGCGTCGTCGGTGGTGCCCGCCAGGGTCCCCCC
Organism: uncultured Angelakisella sp.; assembly: GCA_904420255.1. GTDB lineage: Bacteria > Bacillota > Clostridia > Oscillospirales > Ruminococcaceae > Angelakisella. The sequence goes on from CAJFUT010000269.1 coordinate 4,428, forward strand.
CGCCAGCACCCACATTTCGGCGAAGGAGCCGTAGAAGCTCACCACCCGCTGGGGGTTCTTTCCCACCGTCACCTGGTTCCCCAGGGCGTCGGTGAAGGTGACCGCGGCGTCCCCCGCCGGCGCCTCCTGAGAGGAACCCGCCCCTTCCGGGGCCTCCTGAGAGGCGGGGGCTTCCCCACCGGAGCAGCCGGCGGCCAGCAGCAGGACGGCAAGGCAGGCTGACAGCAGCCTGAGGGATAATTTCATAAAAACGCTTCCTTTCCCAGATGGTTCCGCCGCCGTGGCGCCGGAGAAACTTTTTCTATCATAGAGGAAAAACAGGAAAAAGTAAACCCCCGGCCGCCTTGCCCTTTCCCCCGGGGTGTAGTAGAATAGCCTTATGAAGGCTGTTCCCCTTTTATTTCCAGCCCCTTTCCCCACCCCCCTGGGGACGGCCGGAGAGAGTGGGGGAAGATGACTTTTCTCCCCGCGGGGAAGAAAGGAGAGGGTTGCTGTGATCTGCTGGAGGGAGCTGGGGGAATCGCTGGCCGAAGCCTTCCCCGGCTGGGAGGCCGCGCCGGCGGAAAACCGCCTTGTCCTGACCAAAGGCCCTTACCGGGTGGAGGTGTGGGAGGACACCGTTTCCCTTTTCTGTAAGGCCCGCCTCTGGACCCGCAGCCCCGGGGCCGGCTGGAGGACCTTCCTCCTCCCCGCCGCCCACTGCCACCCGGAATCGGAGGCGGAAATCCGGGATGCCGCGGCCTGGTACCTGGAAAATGCCGCTTCTCTGGGGGAGGCGGCCCTCCGGCGGCGGGCCAGGAGACAGATCCTCCTGGGGGTGCTGGCGGTGGCCCTGGGGATCCTCCTGGGGCTGCTGTGGCTGCCCTGAGGGCCCCGGCAGGCAAAAACCGGTAGGCGCGGCAGGGCCCTCAAAGGAAAAGGGACACGGCGCAATAGACCAGCAGCAGGGCCATGACGGTGTTCACCACCCGGGCATAGCGGGAAAAGAGCCGCCTGAAAAGGGACCCGAAGGCGCACCAGCAGAGGGTGAAGGCAAAGCCGATGAAGGCCAGCAGCAGGGCAAAGCCCAGGAGGGCCGCCGGCTGGCCGCTGTAATGGGGGAGGATGTAGGCCTCCATGGACATGATGCCGTATATGTAGATTTTGGGGTTGACGAACTGGAGCAGCAGCCCGGAAAGGAAGCCCCCCGCCGGGCCCCCCTCCCCCAGCTCTTCGGAGCCGCGGAAGGTTTCCCAGGCCAGATAAAGCATATAGGCCGCTCCCGCCGCCAGCATAAAGGGCCTGACCCTGGGGAGAAAGGCGGAAAGCAGGCTGCAGAAAACGGCGCACAGCGCCATGACCAGGGAAAAGCCGCACCAGATGCCCAGGTTGAAGGGGAGGGCCCGCAAAAAGCCCTTCCGGCTGCCGTTGGACATGGAGAGGATGTTGTTGGGGCCGGGGGTCGCGGCGGTGACCACCGCGTAGGTGAGAAACAGGTGCCACTGGAACATACCGTTTGCCTCCTCATGCAGTCTGCCGGCAGGCGGCCGGAGCGGCCGCCGCCCATGTGTCCGAAGTTCTATCCTTTATATTGTATTGTTGTATCATTATATTGTCAACCATTGGCAGCAAGGAGGCGCACGATGAACCCCACAAACGCCATCGCGGCAAACGCCCGGGCCATCCGGGAGGGAAAGGGCCTGACCCTGGAGGCCGCCGCCCAGCTCACCGGGGTTTCCAGAAGTATGCTGGCCCAGGTGGAGCGGGGGGAGGTGAACCCCACCATCTCCCTGCTCTGGAAGATTTCCAACGGCTACCGGGTTTCCTTCACCTCCCTCCTGGAAAGCCCCGGGGAGCCGGTGACGGTGCTGGCCTGCGGCCAGGGGCAGCCCCTGGAGGAGGACCAGGGCCGCTTTGTCAACTACCCCGTTTTCGCCTTTGACGAAAAGAAGCTTTTTGAAACCTACCGCATCATCATCCAGCCCGGCGGGGAGCTGGCGGCCCAGCCCCACCTGAAGGGGGCGGAGGAATATATCACCGTTTTCCGGGGGAGGGTGGAAATCCGGGTGGAGGAGGAAACCCACCTGCTGGAAACCGGGGATTCCATCCGGTTCCTGGGGGACCTGCCCCATGGCTACCGGAACCCGGGCCGGGAGGAGGCCCACCTGAGCATGATCATCTACTACAACCGCTGAGGACGCGGAAGGGCCGGAAGGGGGCGTTCCCCCTTCCGGCCCTTTTTCTGCCGGCCCGCCCCGGCCTCAGCCCTTGAGGCCCCGGGCCTGGCGGTCCATATTCTCCACCACCACGTCGTGGAGCTCCCCCAGGGAGGCGGCGTATTCCAGCACCTTCCAGGGGACGTTGGTGTGAAAGTGAATTTTGATCAGGTCCTCATCCCCCACGGCGATGAGGCAGTCCCCGGGGATGTTCTCCAGGATGTAATCGTGGATATCGTCCTCCGAGAGGTCCTCCCCGGCGATGAGGAGCTGGGTGTCAAAAATGTATTCCATGGCTCCTCCTTCAGGCCAGCACCCTGCGGTACATCTCCATGTACTGCTTGGCAGAACTTTCCCAGCTGAAATCGCAGCCCATGGCGTGGACCACGGCGGCCTTCCAGCCGGCCTTGTCGTGCTCGTAAAGCCCCAGGGCCCGCTGGATGGCCCCCAGCATATCGTGGGCGTTGTAGGTCTTGAAGGTGTAGCCGTTGCCGTTCTCCCCGCCCAGGTCGATGATGGAATCCCGCAGGCCGCCGGTCTCCCGGACCACCGGGATGGTGCCGTAGCGGAGGGCCACCATCTGGGCCAGGCCGCAGGGCTCGCTCTTGGAGGGCATCAGGAGGATATCGCCGCCGGCGTAGAGCTTCCGGGCCAGGTCGGGCACAAAGCCCTGCCAGAAGGCCATGGCGCCGGGATGGCGCTGGGCCTGCTCCCGGAAGAAGTTCTCATAGATATAGTCCCCGGTGCCCAGCACGGCGAACTGGCAGCCCTGGGCCATGATCTCGTCAAAGATATACCGCACCAGGTCCAGGCCCTTCATCCCCACCAGGCGGGAGATCATCACAATAAGGGGCCGGTCGGGGGCGGCCTCCAGCCCCAGCAGCTCCTGGACCTTCGCCTTGTTCACCGCCTTGCCGGAAAGGCTCCGGGCGGTGTAGTGCTTGTAGATATCCGGGTCGGTCTTGGGGTTGTAGCTGTCCACGTCGATGCCGTTGAGGATGCCGCAGAGCTTGTAGGACTTCTCCCGGAGGATCTTATCCAGCCCGAAGCCGAACCAGCTGTCCAGGATCTCCTGGGCGTAGGAGGGGCTGACGGTGCTGATCATGTCGCACTGCTCGATGGCACCCTTCATCATGTTGACGGCGCCGTCGTAGGTGATCATATTGACGGCGTAGTCCGGCAGGCCGCAGATATCGGTGGCGATCTCCATGCCGTACTTGCCCTGGTACTGGATATTGTGGATGGTGAACACCGTGCGGATGCGGCGGAACTTCTCCATCCCCCGGTAAAAAACGTTGAGGAACACCGGCACCATGGCGGTCTGCCAGTCGTTGCAGCTGATGATGTCCGGCTCGTAGTCCATGACGGTGAGCATCTCCAGCACCGCCTTGGAGAAAAAGACAAACCGCTCGGCGTCATCGTAAAAGCCGTAGATGCCCCCCCGCTTGAAGTAGTATTCGTTATCCAGCAGGTAATAGGTCACCCCGTCCACCTGGGCGGTGAAAAGGCCGCAGTACTGGTTCCGCCAGGACAGGGGCACATTGAAGTGGGTGACATACTGGAGCTGGGCCCGGAGGGAATCCTTGATGCCGGAATAGAGGGGCAGCACCACCCGGCACTCGGCCCCCTCCTTCTGGAGGGCCTTGGGAAGGGAGCCCGCCACATCCGCAAGGCCGCCGGAGGCCACAAACGGCAGGGCCTCGCTTGCCGCGTAGAGAATCTTCATAACCATCCGCCTTTCTCTCTTTTTCAGTTGGTCCGCGTCCGCCGCTTCCCCGTCAGATATGGGACTTTTTCGGGACATAGAGGGGATAGGTGAGGTACCCGGCCAGGCGCCGGCCGTCCCGGATGAGGACGTCCTTGTCCAGGATGACATATTCCAGCTGGGCGTTGTCGTCCACCACCGTATCCTGCATGAGGATGGAGTTTCGGACCACCGCCCCCGCTCCCACCTTGACGCCGCGGAAGAGGATGGAGTTTTCCACCGTCCCCTCGATGATGCAGCCGTCGGCCACCAGGGAATTCTTCACCGAGGAATTGAGGCCGTACTTGGCCGGGGCCTGGTCCCGGATCTTGGTGAGGACGGGACGGCCGCGGTAGAAAATCTCCTCCCGGACGCCGCCGTCCAGAAGGGCCATGTTGGCGGCGAAGTAATCCACCATATTGTGGATGCGGAAGAAGCAGCTCTGGGTGGGGCAGCAGTAGACATTCCGGGCCTGGGCCTGCTCCTGGAGGATGTCGTGGATGGAATATTTGCCGTGGTTCACCCCGTCGGCGGTGAGGCGCAGCAGCAGCTCCTTGTCAAAGACGGCGATGTTCAGGTAGACGTCCTGCTCCCCCTTGGCGTCGGGGTCCAGCACAGCGTCCCGGAGGAAGCCGTCCTCCCCCACCGACAGCACCACGTTGTCGCCGCCGTGGGAGGCCACGTCATGGCGGCCGTAAAGGAGGGTGATGCCGGCGCCGTTCTGCTGGTGGCAGGCCAGCAGCGCGGCAAAGTCAATGTTGGCCACCAGGTCGCAGTCGCAGACCAGGACATAGCTGGCCTTGGCGGAACGGATAAAGGCGGAGATGCCGTTGAGGGCCTCCAGGTTGCCCCGGTAGATGCCGGCGGCGGCCCTGGCGAAGGGGGGCAGGATGGTAAGGCCGCCGATCTTCCGGGCCAGGTCCCACTCCCTGCCGGAGCCCACATGGTCCATAAGGGAATGGTAATTGCTCTTGGTCACCAGGCCCACATTGCGGATGCCGGCGTTGACCATGTTGGAGAGGGCGAAGTCCACCAGGCGGTAACGGCCGCCGTAGGGCACCGAGCCCATGGTCCGGGCCATGGTCAGGTCCCCCATCCTGTCGTCATGCATATTGGAGAAGATGATCCCCAGAACCTTGTTGCTCTCACTCATTGCCTTCCACCCCCTGGATGTCGGATTCGATCATGGCCTTGGGCGGGACCACCGCCCCCGCTCCCACGGTGATGCCGTTGCCCACCACGGCGACGCCCCACTGGCTCTTGTCCTCCATAAGCTCCGGGCGCTCCCCCACCTTGGCGTTCTCGCCGATCACCGAGTTTTCCGCCACAATGGCGTACTGCACCAGGGCGCCGGACCGGACCACCGAGCCGGGCATGATGATGGAATCCCGCACCACGGCGCCTTCCTCCACCGTCACCCCGGCGAACAGCACCGAGAAATCCACCTCGCCGGCCACCCGGCTGCCCTCGGTGATGAGGGAATTCTCCACATGGGCGGTGTCCGCCATGTAGTGGGGGGGCTGGCAGGGGTTGCGGGAATAGATCTTCCAGTCCGGGTCGTAGAGGGAAAGGGGGTCGCTGGGGGCCAGCAGGTCCATATTGGCCTCCCAGAGGCTCTCGATGGTGCCCACGTCCTTCCAGTAGCCGTCGAAGGAATAGGCGTACATCCGCTCATGGTTGCGGAGCATGGCGGGGATGATGTTCTTGCCGAAGTCGTTGGAGGAATTGGGGTCCGCCTCGTCGTCGATCAGATACTGGCGCAGCTTATCCCACCGGAAGATATACACCCCCATGGAGGCCAGGTTGCTCTTGGGCTCCTTGGGCTTTTCCTCAAACTCATAGATCTGGGTGTCCGGCTTGGTGTTCATGATGCCGAACCGGGAGGCCTCCTCCATGGGGACCTCGATGACGGCGATGGTGCAGTCCGCCCCCATCTTCTCGTGGTGGGCCAGCATCTTGGTGTAGTCCATCTTGTAGATGTGGTCGCCGGAGAGGATCAGGACGTGTTCCGGGTCATACCGCTCGATGAAGTTGATGTTCTGGTAGATGGCGTTGGCGGTGCCGGTGTACCAGTCGGAGCCGGAGCTCTTCTGGTAGGGGGGCAGGGTGAAAAGGCCGCCGTCCAGCCGGTCCAGGTCCCAGGGCCGCCCGTTGCCCAGGTATTCATTGAGCACCAGGGGCTGGTACTGGGTCAGCACACCCACCGTGTCGATGCCGGAATTGACGCAGTTGGAGAGGGGGAAGTCGATGATCCGGTACTTCCCGCCAAAGGGGACCGCTGGTTTCGCCAGCCGCTTGGTGAGGGTGTAGAGCCTGCTCCCCTGCCCGCCGGCCAGGAGCATCGCCACCCATTTCTTTTTGGTTGCCATAGGTTCTCCCTCCTGTGATGCAGATGATTGATGGAATCGCCATATGCAAAGCCCTCAGGGCTTTTCCGCCTTTTTCCGGGTACTCCGCGCCGCGGCCTTGGGGGCGGGGGCTGCCGCCTCCTTTTCCGCCGCCTTCCTGGCGGCGGCCTTCCCCGCCCTGCCGGCCGCCTTGGCCTTCCCGGGCGCCTTGGCTCCGCCGCCCTCCGCCGCCTTGGGGGCCCGCTTGGGGCGGGGGCGTCCCACCAGGTAGAGGGTGGTGAGGGGCGGCACGTCCAGGGTGATGGACTGGTCAAAGCCGTGGCAGGGCTTTTTCCGGTTCACCCGCAGCCGCCCGATCTCCCGGCCGGAGCCCCCGAACCGCGCCTCGTCGGAGGAGAAGACGGGGGCATAGCTGGCGGCGTCGGGGATGCCCACCACGCAGCCCTCCCAGGTGACGGGGGCGAAGTTGCAGATGACCACGACGCGGTTCCCCGCGCTGTCGGAACGGATGTAGGAGATCATGTTGCGGTTGGCGTCGTTGGCGTCGATCCACTGGTAGCCGTCCCAGCTGTCCTCGATCTCCCAGAAGGGGGCGTTGTTTTTGTAGAATTCGTTGAGGGAGCGGACATAGTCCTGCATCCGCCGGTGGCTTTCGTAATCCAGGAGCATCCAGTCCAGCTGCTGCTGGTAGTTCCACTCGATGAACTGGGCGAACTCGCTGCCCATAAAGAGGAGCTTTTTGCCGGGGCAGCTCATCATGTACCCCAGGAAGGCCCGCATCCCGGCGAATTTCTGGTCATATTCCCCGGGCATCTTGTTGATGAGGGAGCATTTCCCGTGGACCACCTCGTCGTGGGAGATGGGGAGGATGTAGTTTTCCGAAAAGGCGTACATCATGCTGAAGGTGAGCTTATCGTGGTTGTAGCTGCGGAAATAGGGGTCGATGGACATATAGGAGAGGACGTCGTTCATCCAGCCCATGTTCCACTTGAAATTGAACCCCAGCCCGCCCACGTAGTCGGGCTTGGTGACCATGGGCCAGGCGGTGGATTCCTCCGCGATCATCAGCACATGGGGATGGCCGGTGAGGACGGCGGAATTGAGCTTTTTCAGGAAGTCCACCGCCTCCAGGTTCTCCTTGCCGCCGTAGATATTGGGGCTCCACTGGCCCTCCTTGCGGTCGTAGTCCAGGTAGAGCATGGAGGCCACGGCGTCCACCCGGATGCCGTCGATGTGGTACTGCTCCACCCAGAACAGGGCGCTGGAGATAAGGAAGCTCTGGACCTCGCACCGGCCGTAGTCGAAGACCCGGGTGCCCCAGCCCAGGTGCTCCATCTTCCGGGGGTCGGAATATTCGTAGCAGTAGCCCCCGTCAAATTCGCAGAGGCCGTTTTCATCCTTGGGGAAATGGGCCGGCACCCAGTCCATGATCACCCCGATGCCCGCCTGATGGAAGCAGTCCACCAGGTACATGAAGTCCTTGGGGGTGCCGTAGCGGGAGGTGGGGGCGAAGTACCCGGTGACCTGGTAGCCCCAGGAGCCGTCGAAGGGGTACTCGGTGACGGGCATCAGCTCCACATGGGTGTAGCCCATCTCCTTGACATAGGGGACCAGCTCCTGGGCCAGCTTGCGGTAATCGAAGGGATTGCCGTCGGGGTAGGTGCGCCAGGAGCCCAGGTGGACCTCGTAGATATTCACCGGGGAGGCGTGGAAATCGGCGCTTTCCCGGCGCTTCATCCACGCCCCGTCGTTCCATTGGTACCCCTCCAGGCGGTAGAGCTTGGAGGCGTTGCCCGGGCGGGTTTCGGTGTGGAAGGCGTAGGGGTCGGATTTATAGAGGGTGCGACCGTCGGCGGTGGTGATCTGGAACTTGTAGGAATCGTACTCCTTCACGCCCACCACCCTGCCGTGCCAGAGGCCCTCCTCCGTCACCTTGGTCATGGGGTCGGCGGAGCCGTCCCAGCAGTTGAAATCCCCGGCCACCCCCACCTTCTGGGCGTGGGGCGCCCAGACCAGGAACTCGGCGGTATCCTCCCCCACCATGTGGGCCCCCAGCAGCTCCTGGGCCTTATAGTTGGTGCCCTGGTGGAACAGATAGGCGGGAAAATCCCGGTCGTTTTTTTTCCGAGCCATTGCACATTCCTCCCTTTTTTCTTATTCTACCATCATTTCCCTGCTATTTCAAGGTTTTGTTGTGTAGTTCTTTCATAAACCTTCTGTAAAAGAAATCGAATTTGTGCATATTTTACATTTTATCTTGAGGAAAGTATCCGGTCCCACCAAGAGGGCGTTTGAAGGGGCGGTTCTTTGTGGTATAATAGCCCCGTTGAGGCTATTATACCTTTTATTTTAATGCCGTTTTTCTCCCCGGCTGCGCCGGGAACCGAAAAACATGGCAGATTATCCCATTCGCGCTCCGCGCTCATGGTACAATAGCCTCGTTGAGGCTATTATACCTTTATTCTAATGCCCTTTCCCCGCCTTTTGGGGCGGGGACAAATGGAGGATCTTATGCTGGCGGACCTGCATTTCCACACCTGCTTTTCTGACGGCACCATGACCCCCGAGGAGGCCGCCCGGAAGGGGGCCGCCCTGGGCTTCGGCATCCTGGCCGCGGCGGACCACAACAGCTGGGAGGGGTGGGAGCGGTTTTCCGCCGCCTGCCGGGGGCTGGGAATCCGGCCCATCCGGGGGATGGAGGTGGACTGCACCTACCAGGGCTGGGATATCCACATCCTGGCCTACGGCTTCTCCCCCACCCGGGAGCTCACCGGCCTGGCACTGGAGAGCCGCCGCCTCCTCCTGCAGATGAGCGACGACCTGATGGAGCGGCTGCTGCCCCTTTATCCCCAGCTGGACTGGGAGGAATACCGGGCCTGGCCCTTCGACCCCGCCGCCGGGGGCTGGCAGTGCATCCAGTACCTCCTTGCCAAGGGGGTCACCGGCTCCCTGGCCCAGGGGATGTCCCTTTATCCCCAGTACGGCTGCGACTACGGGCAGTACCCCTTCCCGCCCGCCGGGGAGGTGATCGCCGCCATCCGCCGGGCGGGGGGCGTCCCGGTGCTGGCTCACCCCTGCAACTGGTTCGACGCGGAAAAGCCCCGGGAGCTGCTGGGCCATTTGGAGGCCCTGGCGGGGATGGGCCTTGGGGGGGTGGAGTGCCATTACCCCGCCAACACCCCGGAGATGACCCGCCTCTGCCGGGAATTCTGCCTGGAGCGGGGGCTTCTCATCACCGCAGGCAGCGACGACCACGGGGCCTTCGGCAAAAACCACCACGGGATAGCATACTACATGGGGGCGGTAAAAGTTGACGAAAAAGACCTGCGGCTGGGAAATCTTCTCCCCGGCGCTGGAAAATAAAAAAGACAAACAGGGAAAGGGACAGAAATCATGAACATCGGCATTCTGTGCGCCACCCGGGAGGAGCTGGAGCCCCTGCTGGAGCGGCTGGAAAACAAAAATACCCAGAGGCGGCTCCACCGGGATTTCACCACCGGGGAATACGCCGGCCTCACCGTCACCGCCGTCATGGGCGGGGTGGGGAAGGTGAACGCCGCCGTCACCACCCAGGAGCTGATCCAGGGCTTCGGGGCGGAAAAGATCATTTTCACCGGGGTGGCCGGCGGCCTGGACGACACCCTCCGGGTGGGGGATGTGGTCATCGGGGCGGAGATCCTCCACCACGACCTGGACATGACCCTGATGGAAAACGGCCAGTTCCCCGGGATGCCCACCGACTTTTTCCGGGGGGACCCGGAGCTGCTGGACCTCTGCCGGGGGCTGGGGGAAAACCTGCGGTTCGGGCGCATCGCCACCGGGGAAACCTTTGTCACCGCCCGGGAGCGGGACGGGATCATCCGCCGCTTCCATCCCCAGTGCGTGGACATGGAAAGCGCCGCCGCCGCCCAGGTGTGCTGGTTCTTCGGGGTGCCCCTGCTGGTGATCCGCTCCCTTTCGGACAACGCCGACCAGGAGGCGGAGGCCACCTACGCGGAGAACCTTTCCCACGCCTCGGTTTCCGCCCTGGGGGTGGTCTTCCGGGTATTGGAGGCCCTCGGCCGGAAAAACGCCGGGTAACAG
>CAJFUT010000270.1 GCA_904420255.1 uncultured Angelakisella sp.
CGGAGGAATACCAGAAAGTGGCCCCGCGCAGCGGATCCTTTGGCCACTTTCTTTTGATCAAGAAAGTGGCGGCGGGGTGGCCCCCGCGGGCCCTGACGTGAGATATGTTTCGGGAGGCAAAAGCAGGTGCGCCGCTCAACTTGGGCTGATAAAAATCGCCTTTCGAATCCCAAGTGATATGCTCAGGGAGCGGCGCACAAATTGGCGCTACGTAGGCGCTTCTCTTACGGACGCAAAAAGGCGCTGCGCAGCAGAAGAAGGCCCTCCGGGCCTTGCCCCCTTCCCCATCTCGTGGTATAATACAGGGGCTTGATATGCCTTTATTTTCGAGGCCCTTTTCCCCGTCCCCTTGGGGGCAATCGGGAACCGTTGGGAAGGGATGGAGGAAGCACCATGGATTTCAGCTTTTATATGCCGGCGCGGATGCTGGTGGGGGACCACATTGTGGAGGAAAACAGCGGCCTGCTGGCGGGCCTGGGGAGCCGATGCCTGCTGGTCACCGGCAAAAACAGCGCCCGGCTTTCCGGGGCCCTGGGGGACGTCACCGCCGCCCTGGACCGCCATGGCATCCCCTGGACGGTCTATGACGGCATCGGCCAGAACCCCCTCCTTTCCGCCTGCTGGGAGGCGGGCCGGGCGGCCCGGGACTTCGGGGCGGATTTCCTCATCGGCATCGGCGGGGGCTCCCCCCTGGACGCCGCCAAGGCCGCCGCGGTCTATGCCGCCAACCCGGAGCTGGGCCCCCGGGAGATTTACGGCGGCCACCAGAACCCCGCCCTCCCCTTCGCCCTGGTGGGGACCACCGCCGGCACCGGCAGCGAGGTCACCAGGGTTTCGGTCCTCACCGACGACGAAACCGGCCGGAAAAAGAGCATCTCCACCCCGGACCTTTACGCCCGGCTCTCCCTGGGGGACCCCCGGCGGTACACCGCCACCCTCCCCCGGCGGTTCACCATCAGCACCGCCCTGGACGCCGTCTGCCACTCGGTGGAAAGCTACTTCGCCAAGACCGGCGACCCCATCAGCCGGGCCTGCGCCGTGGAGGCGCTGCTGCTGCTGATCCCCGTCCTCCGGGCCATCCAGGAGCCGGACACCCTCCCCGACAGCAGCCAGCGGCAGAAGCTCTACCTGGGGAGCATCTACGCGGGGCTGGCCTTCAACGGCCCCGGCCTCTGCTTCCCCCACGCCATGGGCTACCTCCTCAGCGAGGAATACGGCGTCCCCCACGGGGAGGCCTGCGCCGTCTTTCTGCCCCAGTTCATCGAGGCGGCCGCCCGGGAGGAGGCCCAGCTCTCCAGCCGGCTTTTCGCCCGGCTGGGCACCCGGAAGCAGGAGCTGGCGGCCTTTGTGGGGAGCTTTGTGGCGGGGCTGGAGCTGCCGGTCCTGCCGGACCAGGAGCTGGAGGCCCTCCTCCCCCGGTGGGACGGCAGCCCCAACATGGAACGTACCCCCGGCGATTTCAGCCGGGAAAAACGCCTGGCCGTCCTGAAAAAGGTTTTCCAGGGCGGCGGCGCCAAGTAAGGAGAGAATATCATGAGCAATATCTGGCACGACATTTCCCCCAAGCGCATCAGCCCTGAGGACTTCATGGCGGTGGTGGAGATTTCCAAGGGCAGCAAGAAGAAATACGAGCTGGACAAGGAAACCGGCCTCATCATGCTGGACCGGGTCCTCCACACCTCCACCCACTACCCCGCCAACTACGGCTTCATCCCCCGGACCTACGGCGACGACCTGGACCCCCTGGACGTGCTGGTCCTCTGCTCCGAGCCTCTGGAGCCCCTGACCCTGGTGCGGTGCTATCCCATCGGCATGATCTCCATGATCGATTCGGGGCGCAACGATGAGAAGATCATCGCCATCCCCTTCAGCGACCCCACCTACAACGGCTACACCGACATCCACGAGCTGCCCTCCCACATCTTTGAGGAGATGCGCCACTTCTTCACCGTCTACAAGAACCTGGAGGGGAAGGACACCGCCGTCAACGAGGTCAGCGGCCGGGAATCCGCCGTCACCACCATCGCCTCCGCCATCGACAGCTACATCGAGCATTTCTGCAAATAAGCCCGCCGCGGCAAAGGCCCGCCCTCCCCATCCCGGGGAAGGCGGGCCCTTTTGTCATCTGTCATCCCAGCTCCAGCACCTGGGTGGCCACGGTGCGGACAAACCGGGCGTCGTGGTCCACAAAGACCATGGCCGGGGCGTATTCCAGGATCAGCTCCTCCAGCTGGCGGCGGGAGAGCAGGTCGATGTAGTTGAGGGGCTCATCCCACACCAGGAGGTGGGCGGGCCTGGCCAGGCTGGCGGCAAGGGCCGCCTTCTTCTTCTGGCCCTGGCTGTAGCCCTCCAGGGGCTGTTCAAACAGCTCCCGGGGGAAATCCAGCTTCCGCAGGATGGCCCGGAACAGGTCCCCCTCCACCCCCTGGCTTTCCACATAATCCCCCAGCCGCCCCCGGAGGCCGGAGGTATCCTGGGGCAGCCAGGAAACGACCAGCTCGGCCGGGACGTCCAATTCCCCGGCATGGGGGATCTCCCGCCCCAGGATGAGGCCCAGGAGGGTGGATTTCCCGCAGCCGTTGGGCCCCGTCACCGCCAGCCGCTGCCCCGGCTCCACCGTGAAGGAAACCGGCGGGAACACCGGCCCCCGGCCGTAATCGGCGGTGAGGCCGTGGGCCCGCACCAGGAAGCCCCGCCGGGTGGGGAGGATGCGGAGCTTCAGGGGCTCCCCCTCCTCCAGGTCCCGGAGGAGGCCCCGCTTTTCCTCCAGGGCCTCCTCCCGGCGGCGCTGGATGGCCTTGGCCCGCTTCATCATCCGGGCGGACTTGGCCCCGATGTGCCCCCGGTCGGGGCGCAGGCCGCTTTCGCTGTCCTGGCCCAGGCCCTTTTTGGTCTTTTCCAGCCGGTCGGACCAGCCGGAGGCCCGCCGGGCGGCATCGGCCAGCCGGGCCGCCTCCTTCTCCAGCTTCTGGTTCCGGGCAAGCTCCATGGCGTCCTCCCGGTCCTTTTCCCGCTGCCAGGAGGAATAGTTCCCCTGGATCAGGTCCGCCGAGGTCCGGTTCAGGGCCAGGATGTGGTCGCAGGAGGCGTCCAGGAAGTCCCGGTCGTGGCTCACCACCAGGTACCCCTTGCCCCCCTGGGCCAGGTACCTTCCCACCGCCCGGCGCCCCGCGGCGTCCAGGTGGCTGGTGGGCTCGTCGATGAGGAGGAAGCCCCCGGGCCGCAGCTGGAGGGCCGCCAGGAGGAGCTTCACCCGCTCCCCCGGGGAAAGGGTGCCGAAGGGCCGCTCCAGCACCCCCTCCCGCAGCTCCAGCTTGGCCGCCTCCCGGAGGACCCGCTGGCGGATATCGTAGCCGCCGGCGGCCTGGTACCGCTCCAGCACCTGGCCGTAGCGTTCCATGGCCCCGGGGTCCCCGGCGGCGGCCAGGGCCTCCATCTCCGCCTCCATGGCCCGGAAGGGGGCCACCGCCTCCTCCACCGCCTCCAGGGCCGGGAGGGACGGGTCCTTCACCGGGAAGGGGAAGTATTCCATGGCGGTGGGGCGGGTGATCACCGAGGCCCCGTCGGGCTCCAGCTCCCCTGCCAGCAGCCGCAGCAGGGTGGTTTTCCCCCGGCCGTTGCGGCCGATGAGCCCCAGCCGCCAGCTGGTATCCAGGGAGAGGCTCAGGCCCTGGAACACCGGCAGATGGGCGCCGGGGTAGGTATAGGAAAGGTTTTGAACAGAAATCTGGGACATGGCAAAGCACCCCTTTCAGCAGTTTGATTCCACAGCCGTGCCGCCGGAGGCGGGCCATCGCCCTTTCCGCCCTGGTTCCCCACAGCAAAAAGGGCCGCCCCAGGGGGCTTCCCTCCCCATGGGCGGTCCTCCTCCGCCGGGCGGGGCCAGGGGCCTGCCCGGACGCAGAAAGGGAGCCGGCGGGAGAGAAAGGCTTTATCCTCCTCGGGGCACGGGGAAAAACCGGCCCGGGGCCCGTGGGCCCGGCCCTGCTTTTCCAGCGTACCGGATTGGGATAAAGTTACTTTCTCAAATTACCAGCTCCCTTGGATTTTCTGCACATCAGGATACCACAGCCCCTTCCCGCTGTCAAGCCCCGGGACCGGGCAGTTTTTGTCAGAAAATTATCATTCAAAAGAAAACAAGAGAAAAAGAGAGGATAACAGAGAATTCGGAAGGATGCGCGCCGGACCCCCAAGGGCTTTTTTCCGGCTTTCCGGCCCCAAACCGCTCCAAAACCGCCCGGGAGCGCCCTTGTGTCCCAAAGCGCCCTATGGTACACTAATATCACAGCCGGCACACAAATCCCCCCGCCCCGAGCCGGACCGCTATTGGAGGC
>CAJFUT010000271.1 GCA_904420255.1 uncultured Angelakisella sp.
CCCCGGGTGGTGGGGAAGATGTCCTCCGGGATGGGGCCGGGGCAGAAGGCGCCGGTGGGGATGGCCTCCATCACCTCCTGAATGCCGCCGTAGTGGTCGGCGTGGGGATGGGTGTTGACGTAATAGTCGATCCGCTCCACCCCCTGGGACTGGAGGTATTCCACAATGGCGGCGCCGTATTCCGATTCGCCCCCGTCCATCATCAGGGTTTTCTCAGGCCCCTGGATGAGGACGCAGTCCCCCTGGCCCACGTCGATGAAGTGGACCCGCAGGTGTCCCTCCGCCGGGAGGGAAACGGGGATCTCCGCCTCCTGGGGGAACAGCTCCCCCAGGGCCGGGAAAGCCTCCACCAGGGGGGAGATATCCCCGCCCGCCAGGGTCATGATCCCGGCGGCGGCGATGACCACCAGGGCCAGCGCCAGCCCCAGGAGCTTCTTCCGCTGTTTTTTGGTCAGGCGTTTTTTCGCGCTCATTTTCTGTTCCGTCCTTTCTGTCCGCGGCGCTCCCCGCCGGAGCGGGGGTTCCTTCCCCGGGCGGGGCTCCGCTGCCCGCCCCGGCGGGGCCCGGCGATGGCCCGGGCCTTTTCTTTATCGCTGAGCCGCCGGAGGTATTCCCGGTCCGGCTGCACCAGGCAGTGGGGCCCGTTGCCGATCAGGTCCTCCCGCCCCGCCCGGATCAGGGCCTCGATGCAGAGGCGGCGGTTCTCCGGCTTATAGTACTGGAGGAGGGCCCGCTGGAACTTCTTTTCCCAGGGGTCGGTGGGGACGAAGACCTTCTCCATGGTCCAGGGGTCGATGCCGGTGTAGAACATGGTGGTGGAGGCGGTGGCGGGGGTGGGGTAGAAGTCCTGGACCTGCTCCGGCCGGATGTGGTTTTTCTTCAGGTAGAGGGCCAGGGCCACGGCGTCGGCCATGGTGCTGCCAGGGTGGGAGGAGATGAGGTAGGGCACCAGGTACTGCTCCTTCCCCGCCCGGCGGGTGGCCTCGTAGAAGGCCCTGCAGAAGCGGTCGTAGACCTGGACCGGGGGCTTGCCCATCCGGGCCAGCACCGGGGGGGAGATGTGCTCCGGGGCCACCTTCAGCTGGCCGCTGACGTGGTACCGCACCAGCTCGTCCAGGAAATGGGTGGTTTTGTCCGCCATGATGTAGTCGTACCGCAGGCCGCTGCGGACAAAGACCTTCTTCACCCCCGGGATTTCCCGCAGCTTGCGGAGAAGCCGGATGTAGTCGCTGTGGTCCGCCTTCAGGGCGGGGCAGGGGGAGGGGAAGAGGCATTTTTTTCCCATGCACACCCCTTTTTCCAGCTGCTTTCCGCAGGCGGGGCCCCGGAAGTTGGCGGTGGGGCCGCCCACGTCGTGGATGTACCCCTTGAACCGGGGGTTTTTCACCATCTGCCGGGCCTCCGCCAGCACCGATTCATGGCTCCGGGCGGTGACCACCCGGCCCTGGTGGAAGGCGATGGAGCAGAAGTTGCACCCGCCGAAGCACCCCCGGTTGTGGATGATGGAGAACTCCACCTCCTCGATGGCCTTGACGCCCCCCTGTGCCTCATAGGAGGGATGGTAGTACCGCTCGTAGGGGAGGGCGGCCACCGCGTCCAGCTCCTCCTGGGTCAGGGGGAGGGCCGGGGGGTTCTGGACCAGCAGCCGGTCCCCGTGCTGCTGGACGATGGGCTTGCCGTAGGCGTGGTCCTGCTGCTCCAGCTGGATCCGGGAGGCCCGGGCGTAGGCGGTTTTGTCCAGCCGCACCTTATCGAAGCCGGCGCAGGAAACCGCCCCGGGGGGCGCCGGCTCCCCGGGGTCCGAAAGCCAGCAGAGCCCCCGGATGCCCCGCATCTGCCGGAGGCTTTTGCCCTGGGAAAAGGCCTGGGCGATCTCCAGGATGGAATGCTCCCCCATGCCGAAGGAAAGGAGGTCGGCGCCGCTCTCCACCAGGATGGAGGGGCGCACCGCGTCGTCCCAGTAGTCGTAGTGGGCGAACCGCCGCAGGCTGGCCTCGATCCCCCCGATGACCACCGGCACGTCGGGGTAGGCCTCCTTGCAGAGCCGGGCGTAGACGGTGCAGGCCCGGTCCGGGCGCTTGCCGGCCAGGTTGCCGGGGGTGTAGGCGTCGTCGCTGCGGCGGCGCTTGGCGGCGGTGTAGTGGGCCACCATGGAATCCACCACCCCTCCGGTGACCAGGAAGGCGTACCGGGGCCGGCCGAACCGGCGGAAATCCGCCGGGGAGGAGAAGTCCGGCTGGGGCAGCATGGCCACCCGGTAGCCCTTGGATTCCAGCAGCCGGGAGAGGATGGCCGCCCCGAAGGAGGGGTGGTCCACATAGGCGTCCCCGGTGACGTAGACAAAGTCCGCCTGGTCCCATCCCCGGGCGTCCATCTCTTCTTTTGTAATGGGAAGAAAACTCATAGCATCCATTCCTCCAGGCGGGTGGGGCCCGGCGGGGCAGGCCCCGCACCCCTGTCCGTGAGTTGTGTTTTCTGAATCGTTAGGTTGTGCGCCGCTCTTTGGGGGCCGGAGGCCCCCACCCCTTTGAAACGCTGGACTTCATTCTATTTTTGTTCCGCTCGCAGCGTAACACCGCATTATGTTACTTTCTTGATCAGAAGAAAGTAACCAAAGACTGACCAAGGGGTAACCCCCTTGGAACCCCACGGCCAAAACCAGTCGGCGCTTAGTACCGGACCCATTCCCTCCGCCGCCGGTTGCGGCAGGCGGGACAACA
>CAJFUT010000272.1 GCA_904420255.1 uncultured Angelakisella sp.
CGTACCAACGCGACGTGACGCGTGGCCAGTAACAGAGGGCTTTGCCCGTCTAAGAAAAACCCCCGGCTCCGCCGGGGGTTTTTTATTGCTGTGCCCGGGAAGGGCAGATGCTTCAAAGCACCGGCGGCTGGGTGTTGCTTTCCACCGGGGGCAGGGGGCCGTTGAGCCGCTCCCACCGGGCCAGCTCCTCCGCCAGCTGGCTTTCCAGGAGGGCCAGGTCTGGGGCGGGGGCCTGGGTGATGGTTTCCGGCTCCGGGGCGGGGGCATAGTCGCCGGGGCACTCGGGCACGCTCCAGTTCTCCTGGATGTTTTGGGTCCGCTGAGGGGTCATGGCGCCGCCGTAGTAGGCGATGAGGTTTTCGTCCCAGCGGTGGTCCGCCAGCATAGTCTGGTCACCTTTGAGGAAGTAGCGGTAGGTGAGCAGGTCCTGGCGCATCACATTGTCCTCCAGCTGGGGGTCCAGGTGGTACCAGGCGCCGTCCAGCTCCACCACCGCCCAGGCGTGATCCACAAAGTCCCCCTGGACCGAGATGGTGAGCCCCGCCACATACTCCGCCTGGAACCCCAGCCGCCGCAGCAGGATCACCGCCGCCGAGGCGTAGTCCTCGCAGGAGCCGATGCCAAAGAGGATGGGGGGAATGGCCCGGTTTTCCACATAGCCCGGCACCTGGGAGATATCCCCCCGCCACTGCCAGACGTGCAGCCCCAGGGGCTGATATACAAAGGTGGTGTTTGCCACCAGCCAGCGGTATACGGTGAGAATCTGGTCATAGGGGCTCATCCGGGGGGTGATGATCTCCCGGAGCAGCCGGTCGGCGGCGGAGGCGATGTAGTCGTTCCCCAGGGGAATAGCCCCCGGGAAGGGTTCCGGCGCCTCTTCAGGCTGGGCTTCCTCCCCGGTGGGGTCCGGGGAGGGGGAGGAGGCGCTCTCCGGGGAGGCGGATGAGGCCGAAGCGGCGGCTTGGGAGGAGGCCGGCGCCGGGGCGGAGGAGGATGCCCCCGCCGGGGCGCAGCCGGCCGCCAGGGCCAGGGCTAAAGCCAGGGCCGCGGCCCTGGGAAAAAGGGAGGATCGCTTCATGGGTGGACAGGCTCCTTTTTGAGATTTGAGGCGGGCCGTTCAGTCCTTGCGGAACAGGTAGCCCACCCCCAGGTAGTAGTAATCCGAGGGGAGGAATTCGCCCTTTTCGGTCCAGCTTCCCTCCATGGTGTCCAGATGGTAGGCATAGGCCCGCTCCAGGGTGCATTCGGTGTCCAGGACGCTGGTGGCGGTATAGCGGAAGGTGAAGCTGGTGCCGGTATCCTCCCCATAGTAGAAGTCCACCGTCAGCAGCTGCTCCTCACAGCTCCAGCTGAAGGGGAAGGGGTTATAGGCGTCCTCCGGCTCCTCCACCCCACGCAGGCGCATATTGGAGGGGATCCATTCCACCAGCTGGTACTGGCCGTAGGGCATATTCTGGTTCAGGTCCACCTGGATGATGACGGTGGTTTCCCCGCCCAGGTGCTTCTGGTCCTCGGGGGTGTCCATGGTCTTGGTGACGGTGACCCGGGGCGAGGAGGAGAAATTCAACTGCTCCGGGGTGCCGGTGTAGGTGACGCCGGCCAGGGCGGAGCCGCTTTCCAGCCGAAGGTCCAGCGCATCAAATTCCTCCTGGGTGAGGGTCATGGTCAGGCAGCCGTTCCGGGGGATGGTTTCGGTGCGGGTTTCCCCGTCCCGGGTGTACCGGACGGTGGAAAGCTCCTCGTCCTTGAGCTGGAAGCGGCAGAGGTAGAGGGCGGCCTCCAGCTGGCAGGGCCCCCGGGTGGTGCCGAAGGGGGTGGTGTTGTTCTCGGAAAGATAGGCCAGCAGGGCCTGGGCGTCGTCGGCGGCCCCGGTGAGGATGGCGCAGGCCAGGGCGCCGGCGGTGGCGTCCACCGTGTCGTAGGCGGTATCCTGGGGAATATAGAGGCCGCTGCGGTGCTCCTGGAACTGGGAGGCGATGGCGCCGGCGTAGAGGCTCTGGGCGGCCTGGGGGTCCAGGTAGGAAAGCCCGGCCACCAGGTATTCCTTTTCCCGCACCGGCAGGCCGTCGGCCTGGGCCCGGCTCTGGAGCACCAGGGCCTCGTCCTCGGAGAGCTCGCCCAGGGCGGCCAGGCCCATGAGGGCGGCGGCCCGGTCGGTGCTGTCGGTGGATTGGTCATAGCTTTGGCGGAGGTAATAGGTAAGCTCGTTGCGGTCCAGCAGGTCCGGGGCGGCCATGGCAGCCCTGGCGGAGGTCTGGACGTCCGGCTGGGCGTAGGGGAAGATGGAAACGCCGCCGGAGAGGCCCTTGCCGTCCTCAAGGCCCGCCTGGACCTGGCTCAGGTCGGTTTCGGGGTGTTCGTACCCCTCGCCGAAGAAGGCGGTCATGGCGGGACGCACCGCCTCCATGGCCAGCTTCGCGTCCCCCCGGCCGCTGGAATCCTGGCAGAGGAGGTTCCAGGCCTGGAAGAAGGATTCATAGCCCCGGTTGTAGATGGTCAGCTCCACCGGGTAGAGGGTGGGAGTGACCGCCTCCAGCCCCTCCTGGGAAAGGTCCAGGGTCTGGTGGATGCGGAAGAGGAGGGCGCTCTCCTGGACCTCAAAGGGCAGCCGGACGCTGTCGCTGTATTCCCCGCACCGGGCGGTGACGGTCATGGAGTAGCTGCCGGCAGGGAGCTTCTGGAACACCAGGGGGGTGGTTTCCCCGGCGGCGGCCTCGGCGGTCACCTCCAGCTCCTCCTCATACCCCTCGATGACGGCGGTGTATTCCACCCTGTCCTGGGTGTCGATGGCGGTGCCGAAGCCCCGGACGGTGCAGGCGATGGTGTCCCCGGTGAGGAAGGTGGTGGAGAGGATGGGGTCAATGCGGAAGGGGAGGGTGGTGTAGAGGCTGCTCCGGGACTGGCCCCAGTAGGTATCCCCGTCCACCGCCAGGGCGGTGAGCCGCCACTGGGTCAGGTTGTCGGGCATCTCCACCTGGAAGGAGGCGGTGCCGTCCGCCCCGGTGGAACCGGTGTAGAGGTCGATGGTGTCCTTGAAGTTTTCCCGGATGGTGACGCCCTCGCCGCCGCCTCCGCCGCCCTTGCCGCCTTCGCCGTAGTAGACGTTGACCCCGTGCTGGACGTAGGAGGCGGAAACGGAGGGGAAGTCATGGAACACGTCCCGGTAAAGGTCGTAGCCCAGCTGGACATACTGCTCCTGGATGGCGAAAATCGCTTCGTCCACCACACCCAGGCAGACGCTGGCGCTGGGGACAGGGTTCCCCTCCCGGTCGGTGAGGCGGAGGGTGACGCCGGCGGTTTCCCCGGGGTGGTAATCCTCCCGGTCGGGGAGAATTTCCAGGTTGAGGGAGCGGCTTTCGTTGTTGACGCTGAGGGTGATGGGGTTTACCGGGTAGATGCGCTTGCCGTCAAAATAGGCGCCGCAGAGGGTGAAGTTGGGCAGGGTTTCCTCCCCGCAGAGGATGGAGCCGCTGGGGCTTCCCACCTGGCCCTCCCGGAGGGGCCCGCCCTGGAGGAGGTTGGTCATCACCGAGCCGGTTTCCACCGGGACGCCGTTGTCCATCACCTGCCAGGTGATTTCCTGTCCGAAATCAAATTGGGTGCTGCCGTAATAGTAGCCCTTGCCGGGAATGGCCAGGTCCGGGTCGCCGTTGTCCACAAAGAAGGTGTGGAAGTGGCCCTCCTGGCCGGTGGGGTCCAGGTAGCCCCGGTCCCCCAGGGCGATGCGGGTGGTCTGGACCCCCCCCTGGGTGACGGTGATTTCGGCGTAGTAGTAGACCCCCTCCTCCTGGGGCGGCACCAGGTCGGGGATGACCAGGGTGCCGTCGGCGCCGGTGGTGCCGGTGAATTCCTCCGCCAGGGCCTCGGTCCGCTCATAGGTGTACCGGGGCACGGTGGTTTTGGTGTAACGGTCGTAGTAGGGCTCCAGCTCGGTTTTGGTGTAGACGATTTTCTGGAGGGCCACCTGGACCTCCACCTGGGCGGGGCTGCCCTGGAGGGTGTCGTAATCCTGGATGACCTGGCGGCCGCCGGGGATTTGGCCGAAGTCGATGTTGTGGGCGGTGATGACAAGGTCGCTCTGGTCCCCCTGACGCCGCTCCTCCGCCTCCACCATGACGGTGGTGGGGAAGACGTAGACCGTTTCGGCGATGGAGAGGTTCACATCGCTGGCGTCCCCGTTTTCGGCCCGGATGGTGAATTCCCGGGGATGCCAGTCGGAGACGGATTCGCTCGCTTCCAGGGTGGCGGGGTACTGGACCGAGATTTCCCCCTCGTCATTGGTGGTGAGGGTCTGCTGGTTGGTGTTGGGGGATTCCAGCAGCATGGTGACACCGGCGGCGGGGGTGCGGTCAAAGAGGGTTACCGCGAGATCCGCCCGGATGGTTTCCCCGGGCTGGTAATAGAGCTTATCGGTGGAGATGGAGCCGGTGTAGATGGGCTTTTTGTACTGGGCGATGGAGAGGTATTCAGTAGAAAGAGATTTGTAATACTCCCCCTCCTCCCGCTCCATGCCGCCGGGGTAGACGATTACCTCCAGGGTGCCGCTGGCAAGGCCCTGGTAGCTCATCTCCCCGGTGTAAATGCCGTCCTCCCCCACCGGCAGGGTAAGGGTCTGGAAGGGCTCGCTGCTGCCGTTGTGATAGAAGAGGACCTCCACCGTTTCCAGGGGCTGGGCGTCCCGGCGGGGCCGGGCGATGCCCCAGAGCTTGACGGTGTCATCCCGGCGGTAGATGGGCCGGTCGGTATAAAGGAAGCTGTAGTAGTCCTGCGGAATTGAAAAAGAGCTGGTGATATAAGGGATGAGGTAATCGTAGTAAACGGTGCCGTCGCTGCTTTTGGCGGCGTAGAAATACCGCAGCTGCCCGCCCAGGATGTTCCAGTCGTCCTCCCAGTCCCAGGTGCCTTCCTCCGGCATATCCGGCAGTTCGAAGGCGGCGATGCCCTGTTCATCCGCCTGGAAGGAATAGTCCGCCTCGGTGGAATCAAAGGGGTCCTTGATGATTTCCACCGTCACCTCCGGCATGACCTGGCCGGTGGCAGTGCTGTTGAACCAAAGGAGGGTATGGCCGTTGTCGATTTGGGTATAGACGGCGCTTTCCTGGATCTGGAGGAGCTTCTGCACCGCCAGGGTGCTGTCCCCGTCGGGGGAGACGGTGGCCACATACCAGCCGGGCTCCAGGGTCTGGGGGAGGACGATGTCCACGGCCCGGCCCTTGCCGTCCAGAAGCTCCTCCGCCCCCTGGGTGAAGGAAAGGACCTGGGGAAGGCCGGCGGTGTCCATCCGCACCCCGGCGTCGGTTGCCACCGCCTTATAGAGCTGCCGCAGGTAGCTCTCCCCGTCGGGAAGGCGGTGGACGGTGACCTCATAGCTTTGGGTGGACAGGGGATCACTGTCATAATAATTCCGGACCGAAAGGCCCAGGACAGGATAGTCCTCCGGGAGGAAGGTTTCCGCCTCCCGATCCATGGTATAGTAGGGCGCATCTTCCTCCGCCACGGTGAAGGAAAAGCTGTAGTCCTCCGCCAGGGCGCCCCGGCCCTCCCGGGCTCTGGCGCCGGCCTTGACGGTGACGGTGTACTGGGTGCCGGGGTGCCAGTAGTTTTCCCCCTCCCCGCTGGGGAGGAAGGCGGCGGTGCTGCCGAAGTATTCAAACCGCCCTTCCACCGGGGGATCGACGGTGAAGTAGTCCTCCAGGGAGTCCGGCGGGGCGGAGAAGGTGATCTCCACCACCGTGCTGTCCGGCAAACCGGCGCTTTGGGGGGCCGGGAAGGCCGAAGTGACCTCCAGGGGCTGGGAGCTGCATCCGGCCAGGGCCAAAAGGCCCAGAAGGGCCGCGAGAAGGGCCGCGCCCAAAAGGGCGGGGGAGCGGTTGGGCTTCCGTTTCATGGGA
>CAJFUT010000273.1 GCA_904420255.1 uncultured Angelakisella sp.
CGGTGTAAAAGAGGAGGTTGGGCCCCCGCTGGGTGATCTCCCGGATGCCCAGCCGGGCGGCGCCGTTGCGCACCAGGGCCACGTCCAAGAGCCCCACCACCGCCTGGGGCGGCTCCCCGAAGCGGTCGATGAGCTCGTCCATGGCGTCCATGTAGTCCTCCTTCGTATAGACGCAGGCGATCTTCTTGTAGATATCGATGCGCTGGCTCAGGTCGGAGATATAGCTCTCCGGGATGTGGGCCTCCAGCTGGATGTCCACCAGGCATTCGCCGGAGCGCTTCACCGGCTCGCCCTTCTCCTCGCTGATGGCCTCCCCCAGGAGCTTCAGATAGAGGTCGTACCCCACCGCCTCCATGTGGCCGTGCTGCTGGCTCCCCAGGATATCCCCCGCCCCCCGGATCTCCAGGTCCCGCATGGCGATGCGGAACCCCGACCCGAAGGCGGTGAACTCCCGGATGGCCTCCAGCCGCTTCTCCCCCACCTCGGTGAGGACCCGCCCCCGGCGGAAGGTGAAATAGGCGTAGGCCCGGCGGGAGCTGCGCCCCACCCGCCCCCGGAGCTGGTAGAGCTGGGAAAGGCCCATCCAGTCCGCGTCCTCGATGATGAGGGTATTGCAGTTGGGCACGTCCACCCCCGCCTCGATGATGGTGGTGCAGACCAGGACGTCGATCTCCCGCTCCAGGAGCTGGCGCCAGATCTCGGAAAGCTCCTCCTCCCCCATCTTGCCGTGGGCGGTGCGGATGGAGGCCCCGGGAAGCTTCTCCGCCAGGCGGGCGGCGCAGCTCTGGATGGAGTCCACCCGGTTGTGGAGATAGAAGACCTGGCCCCCCCGGCGCAGCTCCTTGCGGATGGCCTCCAGGAGGATGGGCTCGTTGTACTCCAGGACGTAGGTCTGGACCGGGTGGCGGTCCTGGGGGGCCTCCTCGATGACGCTCATATCCCGGATGCCGCTCATGGCCATGTTGAGGGTCCGGGGGATGGGGGTGGCGGAGAGGGTCAGCATATCCACGCTGGTCCTCAGCTCCTTGAACCGCTCCTTGTGGGCCACCCCGAACCGCTGCTCCTCGTCGATGATGCAGAGGCCCAGGTCCTTAAATTCCACATCCTTCTGGACCAGGCGGTGGGTGCCCACCACCACGTCGATGCGGCCCTCCCGGAGCTTCTGGAGGATTTCCTTCTGCTGTTTGGGGGTGCGGAACCGGGAGAGGAGCTCCACCGTGACGGGGTAGCCCTCCAGCCGGCGGAGGAAGGTCTGGTAGTGCTGCCAGGCCAGGATGGTGGTGGGGACCATGACGGCGCACTGCTTGCCGTCCAGGACGCACTTGAACACCGCCCGCAGGGCCACCTCGGTCTTGCCGAAGCCCACGTCCCCGCAGAGGAGCCGGTCCATGGGGTGGGGCTTTTCCATGTCCGCCTTGATCTCGGCGGCGCAGCGGAGCTGGTCCTCGGTTTCGTCGTATTCAAACCGCTGCTCAAATTCCCGCTGCCAGTCCCCGTCGGGGGAAAAGGCGTAGCCCTTGGCGGAAAGGCGCTTGGCGTAGAGCTGGATCAGCTCCTTGGCCATGTCGGAAACCGCCTTCTTCACCCGCTGGCGGGTCTTGTTCCAGACGTCGGAATTGAGCTTGTTGAGGCGGACACCCACGTCCTCCCGGCCGCCGATGTATTTGGTCACCAGGTCCAACTGGGTGACGGGGACAAAGAGGGTGTCGGTGCCGGCGTAGCGGATTTTGATGTAGTCCTTCACCACCCCCTGGATCTCCTTCTTGATGATCCCCTCGAAGATGCCGATGCCGTGGGCCACATGGACCACATAGTCCCCGGGGGTCAGGTCGGCGATGTCCTGGATGGCCTTCCCCTGGCCCTTTTTGGCCCGGGCCTTCCGCCTGCGTTCCAGGGACTGGCCGCCCCGGCCGTAGGTGACGGCGGCCAGCTTTTTATCGGGGTACTCGAAGCCGGCGGAAAAGCTCCCCGGGCAGACCAGCACCTCCCCCAGGGCCGTTTCCCCCGGCTCGGTGAGGCACCGGGCGGGGACGCCGTGCTTCTGGAGGTCGGAGGTGAGGGTCATGGCCCCCCGGTGGGTGCCGTTGAAAACATAGACGCAATAATGGTCCTCCAGGTAGTGGCTCAGGTCCTCCAGGAGGGGGTCCAGCTGGCCGCTCCACACCGAAAGGGCGTTGGCCCGGAGGTTCACCAGCTCCGCCGTCCGCAGGCCGGGGTAGCTCCTGGGGAAGCTGTCCATCAGGAGGGAGGGGGCCCTGTCCAGCAGGTCCCGGACCTCCTCCCACCCCAGGGAGAACCGCCCCGCCAGCCGGGTGAGTCCCCCCTGCTCCAGCAGGGCCTTGATGTCCTCATCCTCCATCCAGCGGCTGTGGAGGAGGCTTTCCCGCACCGCCGCCCCCTCGCTCACCGCCAGAAAGCGCCCGGAAAGGTAGCTGAGGAGGGTGGCGGTCTTGGGGTAAATGAGGGGGATGTAGCGGTCGGCGCAGGCCAGGTCCAGCCCCTCCCGGAGCCGGGCGATGTCCCGCTCCAGGAGGGGCCCCCCCACCTCCCGCTGCCGGGGGGTGAGGCTTTCCAGGTGGTTTTTCAGCAGCCGGGCAAGCTCATCGGTGGTGTAGAGGAGCTCCCGGGCCGGGGTGACGGTGACCCGGTCCAGGGTGTCCTCCCGGCGCTGGGTTTCGGCGGAAAAGGAGGCCAGGGTGTCGATCTCGTCCCCCCAGAACTCCATCCGCACCGGCTGGCTCCGGTCCGGGGGCCAGAAGTCCAGGATGCCCCCCCGGACGGCGAACTGGCAGACCCCTTCCACCTGGCTGCTCCGGGCATACCCCGCCGCCAGCAGCCGGGCCACCAGCTCCTCCTGGGGCAGCTCCTGCCCCGGCTCCAGGGCAAAGGTCCGCTCCCGGAGCACCTCCGGCGGGGTCACCGGCTGCACCGCGGCGGCGGCGGAGGCCACGGCGATGGTCCCCGGCTCCCCCTGGAGGCGGCCCAGCACCGCCAGGCGCAGGTGCTCATATTCCCGGCTGATCCCCTCCACTTCCCCCAGGGTCAGCTCCCGCTCGGGGTAGTGCCAGGCGATGGGCTCCCCGGCAAAGAGGTTCAGGTCCTCGCAGAGGCGCAGGGCGGACTGCTCGTCCTGGGTCAGCACCAAAGCGCCCTTCCCCAGGCCGTGGGAAAGAGCGCAGAGAAACTGTGCCTTGTGGATCTGGGCAGGCCCGGTGAGGAGCACCGGCCCCCGCCCCCGGCGGAGGGCCTCCTCCACCCGGCGGTATTCCTCCCAGGAGGTGATGAGGGAATCAATCATGGGGCGCCTCCGTCTTTCTGCCGCTGCGGTTATAAAGGTTCATGGCCTGGTCCAGCCTGCCCTGGACGAACAGCTCCGCGATGGCGGGGATGTCCTTCCAGACCGGCCGGAGGGCCTCCAGGTCCTCCCGGCTGAATTTCCCCAGCACCCAGTCGGCCAGGTCGTAGTCGGGATGGGGCTTCTCCCCCACCCCGATCTTCACCCGGGGGAAGTCGTCCCGCCCGGTAAGGTATATGATGTTCTTGAGGCCGTTATGCCCCCCGTCGCTGCCCTTCCTGCGGATCCGCAGCCCCCCCGCCGGGAGGCTCACGTCGTCCGCCAGCACCAGCACCCGGTCCATGGGCACCTTGTGGTAGGCCGCCGCCTCCTGGACCGCCTGGCCGCTGAGGTTCATGAAGGTGCCGGGCTTCATCAGCAGCACCCGTTTCCCGGCGATAGAGGCGTCCCCGCAGAGGGATTTGAACCGCAGGCTCTCCACCCGGACCCCCAGGCTCCCCGCCAGGGCGTCCAGGGCCATAAAGCCGGCGTTGTGCCGGGTGCCGTCGTATTTCCTGCCGGGGTTCCCCAGCCCCACGATGAGATATTCCACCGGGCCGGCGGGGGCGGGGGCCCGGCCGGCCGAGATTTTC
>CAJFUT010000274.1 GCA_904420255.1 uncultured Angelakisella sp.
CCGGTCAGGTCTGATACAAGGTCCGTCCGGCCGCCCCCGTAAACCGGGGGCCCGGGGGGATGGTGTGGAGATTGAAGGCGGCATGCCGCCTAAAAATCGATCCACCATCTTTGGGGGCCCCCGCGCGAGCCCAGCGCAGCGGGTCGCGTGGGGAGAGGAGGAGCAAGGGAGCGGGCGCAGTTTTCGCCGCCCAGGCGGAAACGGAGCTGAGCGGACTTTGTGATGACGAGGCGGCTTTTTCGTCCCTTTTTGGCCGGACAAAAGGGACAAACGTATCCTATCCCAAGAAATGCGGCGGTGATTGAGACCTTTCCCCTCATCCGCCCCAGTGTGCGCACTGGGGGACCTTCCACCAAGGGAAGGCTTTCAGGCGGGTCTGGGACCCGCCCCTACGATACGAAGGAGGGACTCATGCGACGCAGGCGGTCCGGCGCGCTGCCCTCTACAGAAGCAGTATATCGCCAGCTCCTGACTCCGCTCAAGCCTCCCCCATAGAAACAAGGAAACCGCCCCTCTGTGGGACAGTTTCATACATTTTCTGGAAATTGAGCCCGAGCTGCGCTCCGCGCCCTTCGGGCAAACGGCTCTATCAGTATAAATACGGGAAGCAATGATTTGCAATCTGGACATTTTTTATTGCGCTGTGATCTCCAATTCAATATAATAGAATCATCAACCGCCCAAGGGCGCGGAATCAGGAGGAATGAACCATGCGCTATCAGATCGTCGGCGACCCCACTCCCGTTGTCATCTGCGACATAGAAAACAATGAGTCCATGATCACGGAAAAGGGCTCCATGTGCTGGATGACCCCCAACATGGAGATGGAGACCTCTGCTGGGGGGCTGGGGAAGGCCTTTGGAAGGATGTTCTCCGGCGAGTCCATCTTCCAGAATATTTACACCGCCAAGGGCGGCCCCGGGATGATCGCCTTTGCCTCCAGCTTTCCCGGCTCCATCCGGGTGGTGGAGATCACGCCGGACCGGCCCATTGTGGTGCAGAAGTCCGGCTTTTTGGCCTCGGAAGCCGGGGTGGAGCTGTCCGTCTTCTTCCAAAAGAAGGTGGCCTCCGGCTTCTTCGGCGGCGAAGGATTCATTATGCAGAAGCTGTCCGGGCGGGGCACCGCGTTCCTGGAGATCGACGGCCACGCGGTGGAGTACGACCTGAAGGCCGGGGAGCGGATGGTGGTGGACACCGGAAACCTGGCCATGATGGACGCCACGTGCACCCTGGAGATCCAGACGGTGAAGGGTGTGAAAAATATGCTCTTTGGCGGTGAGGGGCTGTTCAACACCGTGGTCACCGGGCCAGGGCGCATCGTGCTGCAGACCATGCCGGTGAGCGGTCTGGCTGCCGCTGTGGCGGCGGTGCTGCCCCAGAAAAATTAAGACCGGTTCCGGCTCAACAAAAACGCCCCCGGCGGACCGAAAGTCCGCCGGGGGCGTTTTTTCGGCGCGCTACACGCCGGTGAGGTCGAAGGAGGGCGTATAGCCGCGGCTGGCGCTGTCACCATCCTGGACGAAGCCGGCCAGGCCAAGGTTTTCCATATAGGCCTGGGCGGCCCGGATCTCGCTGCCCCGGAGGGGGCGGTCGATCTCCGGGAACTGGCCGGCCCGCCCCCAGGGGGTATACTGG
Organism: uncultured Angelakisella sp.; assembly: GCA_904420255.1. Classification (GTDB taxonomy): domain Bacteria; phylum Bacillota; class Clostridia; order Oscillospirales; family Ruminococcaceae; genus Angelakisella. The sequence goes on from CAJFUT010000274.1 coordinate 1,636, forward strand.
CTCATGAGAGAAAAAAGGACGGTGCCGGGGGGGAACTCCCGTGCCACCCAATCCATCACCGCCTTGGCGCCTGCCAGCTGGCCGGGGAGGATCAGATGGCGGATGATCACACCGCGGCGCAGCAGCCCTTCCCCGTCCAGCTGGCAGGCGCCGGTTTGGCGCACCATCTCCCGGATGGCAGCCGTTGCCGCCTGGGGATAGTCCGGGGCGGAGGAGTAGCGGGCGGCGGGCCCCGGATCCAGGTATTTCAGGTCGGGGAGGTAGACATCCACCTTGCCCTCCAGCGCCCGCAGGGTGTCCACCCGGTCGTAGCCTCCGGAGTTCCACACCACCGGCACAGGCAGGGGATGCTCCAGAAGACGGACCACCACGTGGGCAAAGTGGGTGGGATTGACCAGATTGATGTTGTGGGCCCCCTGGTCGATCAGCTCCAGGCAGATCTGGCGTAGGCGCTCCAGCGTGACGGGGCGGCCGAAGTCCCGGTGGCTGATCTCCTCGTTCTGGCAGAAGACGCAGCCCAGGCTGCACCCGGAGAAAAAGATGGTGCCGGAGCCCCGGGTGCCGGAGATGGGCGGCTCCTCCCACTGGTGGAGGGCGGCCCGGGCCAGAACGGGCGCCTCCGGCATGCGGCACAGGCCCCGGCCCTCCGTCATGGTGCGCAGGGCCCGGCACCGGCGGGGACAAAGCTGACAGATCATGAGATACCTCCCTGTATCCTGCCGTAGTTCACGCGAAGTGGCCCAGACGCTGCCGGACCAGGTGGGAGAAGGACTGGAAGGCGTTGGGCAGGGCGTAGCGCCGCTCCAGCTCCTCACGATCCGCCCACACCCAGCCCTGGGGCAGCTCCTCCCGGTCCGTCTCCACCAGGACGGCCTCCATGCGCCACTCGATGTGGGTGAAGATGTGCCGGCCGGTGCCGCCCCGGGTCTGGGAGGTCGGGACGATCCCCCAGCGGGCCAGAGCGCCCTGGGC
>CAJFUT010000275.1 GCA_904420255.1 uncultured Angelakisella sp.
CTTTCGCCTCTGAGGGGGCCCGGGGGCCTCCCCGGTCAATCTTTGGCCACTTTCTTTTGATCAAGAAAGTGGCGACCCCGGCGTCGGACATCTGTCTGACAAATTCTCAAACCGATACATTACCCATGGCACAATCAAAAATCATCCCAGCGGTACAAGCTAATCTAAGATAGTGGAAGGCGCGGCGATGCAAAAAAAGAGGTTGCGGGCTGCGCCCGCTATTTATCTTTGTCCCGGTGGGTCACCACCACCGGCAGGGAGAGGGCGGAGAGGTGCTCCCCCAGGGCCTGGGCGAAGGCCACCGAGCGGTGGCGGCCCCCGGTGCAGCCCACGGCGATGACCAGCTGGCTCTTTCCCTCCCGGACATAGAGGGGCAGGAGGAAATCCAGCAGGGAATAGAGCCGCTGGAGCAGCTCCTGGCTCTGGGGCCACTTCATCACGTAGTCCCGGACCGGGGCCTCCAGGCCGGTGAGGTCCCGCAGCTCCGGCAGGTAGAAGGGGTTGGGCAGGCACCGCACGTCGAATACCAGGTCCGCCTCCTGGGGCAGGCCGTTTTTAAAGCCGAAGGAGATGCACTGGACCACCATCCCCTGGCCGGGGGCGGAGAGGAAGGTCTGGGCCACCCGCTCCTTGAGCTGGGCGGGGGAGAGGAGGGAGGTGTCGATGACAAAATCCGCCTGGCGCCTGGCGTCGGCCAGCAGCTCCCGCTCCTGGCGGATGGCGTCCTCGGTGGTGAGGGCGCTCCGCTCCAGGAGGGGGTGGCGCCGCCGGCCCTCCTTGTACCGCCGCAGCAGCACCCCGTCGCCGGCGTCCAGGAAGAGCAGCCGGAAGGGATACCCCCCGGCCCGGAGCCCCTCCAGGGCCTGGGAGAAGTCGGCGAAGAATTCCCCCGCCCGGGCGTCCACCACCACCGCCATCCGCTGGGCCTCCCCCCGGGCGCTCCGGCCCAGCTGGGCCAGCTTCTCCAGCATCTGGGGCGGGACGTTATCCACGCAGAAATAACCCATGTCCTCCAGGGCGTTGATGGCCTTGGATTTCCCGGCGCCGGACATTCCGGTGACGATAATCAACTCCATAGATGTCCCTCCTGTGATTTGGCGAAGCGGCACTTCAGACGGCCCCCAGCCGCAGGATCTCCTGCTGCCGGGGGGTGGCGGGGGTGGTGAGGAGCACCCCGCCCCCGGGCCATTCCAGCCGGGCGCAGCGGATCCCCCGCAGGATGTCCAGGGCGTCGTCCAGGGTGGTGCGGCACCGGGCCAGCCGGGCGCCGAGATAAAGGCAGAGGAAAAGCTGCAGCAGCTGCATCCGCTCCAGGAAGGCGAAAAGCTCCTCCTGGCTGTAGGAGAGGCTGAGGAACTGCAGGTCCTCGGTGAGGTAGACCGGGTGGGTGATATCCAGCACCTTGTCCAGGATGAGGAATTTTTCCAGCACCTGCCGGGCGGGCAGGGCGGTGTTGGTGAGGATCAGGTCCCGGGGTTCCCGGTGCTGGGGGGAGAGGGCCGGGGCGGGGCCGGGGCCGGACCGCACCACAAAGAGCCGCAGCCCCCCGGGCAGCTCCCGCTCCCGGTAGCCGTATTCCCGGAAGGGGGCAAATTCCCCCTCCTCCCGGAGGAAGGCGGCGGCTTCCCCGGCATCGGGGCAGAGGGCCTCCAGCCCCTCGGGCGGGGCGGCGCAGATGAAGCGGCAGCTTTCCGGCCCAAGGCCGTGGCGGGCCATCAGCTCCGGGGAGCGGGTCACCAGCACCGAGCGCCGCACCAGCTCCTCCATCTCCCCCTCCGGGGAGCCCTCCCACAGCCGGCCGGTGAGGGGCACGTCCCCGGCGCTGAGGAGGAACAGGGCGTCGGAGGGAGGCCCCCCCTGGAAAAAGCCGTACTGGCAGGGCACCCCGTAGCAAAAGCCCCAGTCCTCCTGGGCCAGGGCCCTGCCGGCGTGGACCACCGGCTCCAGGGAGAGGGCGTCGTCCAGCAGCAGCCCCACCGCCGCCGCCACCGCCTCCTCGGTGAGGCCCTCCCCCCCGGGGACATAGCACTGCTCCAGCCAGGGGAAAAAGGGGTTGCCCCGCTGGTAGCTGAGGAGATAGTAGACGGTGAGGGCCCGCAGGGCGTCCGCCGCCTGGGGCATGGCCCCGGTTTCCCGGGCGGCCCGGGCCCAGAGCCGCTCCAGCCCCGTGGCCTCCAGGGCCCGGAGGGGCAGGGCCGCCGGGCCGTATTCCCAGGTCCGGGGGAAGAGGGGCAGCAGCTGGGGGGCCAGGACGTCGGCGCGGCCCTGGTTGACCCCCTCCACCAGGGCCTCCAGGGCGGGCATATCCACCCGCTCGCTCCGCCCCAGGCTGAGGACCAGGCGCTGCCGGGAGCCGCCCCCCTTCCGGTATTCGGTGCGCATCAGCTGGCAGTAGGTGGCCGGGCCGTTTTTGGTGTTGACGGTGGTTTCCTTGATCCAGATGGCGGATCCCCTCCCTTCTGATGTGCCCCCGCTTCCCCGCCGGGCTTTCTGATTGACACAAGCTATTATAACATAACCCTCACAGGGGGGCAACGCGGCGGAGGGAGCCTGTTGTGGTTTGGGACAGGATGTGGTACACTGAATTTATCAGAACCATCATCAACTACAGGAGGAGAAGCAGCCTATGGAAACCCCGCTGGTGAGCATCGTCATCCCGGTTTATAACGCCGCCCCCGGCCTGGCCGCCTGCATCGAGAGCGTCCGCAAACAGACCTACGAGAACCTGGAGATCTTCCTGGTCAACGACGGCAGCCACGACGTCAGCCTGCCCATCTGCCGGATGTACGCCCAGGTGGACCCCCGGATCAAGGTCATCGATAAGCCCAACAGCGGCGTTTCCGCCACCCGGAACGTGGCCATCGGCCAGGCCAATGGGGAATTCCTCCAGTTTGTGGATGCCGACGACCGCATCGCCATGGAGGCCACCCAGCTGCTGGTGGAGCGGGCCCTCCGCACCCAGGCGGACATGGTGATCTGCCACTATTTCCGGGTGGTGGGCAAAAAGCGCAAAAGCGTCCACGGCTTTCTGGAAACCGACCGCACCCTGACCCAGCGGGAATTCGCCACCCACCTGATGGAGGAGCCCGCCAGCTTTTATTACGGGGTGATGTGGAACAAGCTCTACCGCACCGCCATCATCCGGGAGCACAACATCCGGTGCAGCGAGGAGCTGGGCTGGAGCGAGGATTTCCTCTTCAACCTGGAATATATCCGCTACTGCCAGACCTTTTCCTCCATCCAGCTCCCCCTTTACTACTACCACAAGAACAAAAAGAGCATCACCGCCACCAGCTTCGGGCTGACCAAGCTCCCCCAGACCATCGAAACCAAGCTGAGCCTCTTTGAGTTCTACAAGGACCTGTATACCGAGATGGGATTATACGAACAGTATAAAATCCAGATCCACAAATACCTCATCGACATCGCCAGCGACAACGGGTGA
>CAJFUT010000276.1 GCA_904420255.1 uncultured Angelakisella sp.
AACCACAATCGCTTCGCGATTGTGGTATAATAGCCTCAGCGAGGCTATTATACCATTTTTTTCAAAGCCCTTTTCCTCGTCCCCTCCAGGGACAACCGGAAAAGATGGCCCAACCACAATCGCGAAGCGATTGTGGTGTAATAGCCTTTACGAGGTTATTTATTTTAAAAGCCCTGGGGATCGCCCGAACAGGCAGCCGCCCCGGATGGCCCATTGAAAAATATACTATTTGTAATAATGATCTGGATTTATCCAAAAATCAACTGCCGGAGGTCCCCATGAAGCTTCTTGTTGTGGATTCCAACAGCATCCTGAACCGTGCCTTTTACGGCATCAAGCTCCTCACCACCAAAAACGGGGAGTACACCAACGCCGTTTACGGCTTTTTCAATATCGTCCTCAAGCTGATGGAGGACCTGGCCCCGGACCAGGCCGCCTTTGCCTTCGACCTGCCCGGGGGGACCTTCCGCCACCAGATGTACGACGGCTACAAAGCCCAGCGGAAGGGGATGCCCCCGGAGCTGGCCCAGCAGCTGCCGGTGGTGAAGGAGCTCATCGCCGCCATGGGCTGGCCGGTGGTAGGGGCCGAGGGCTACGAGGCGGACGACGTCCTGGGCACCCTGGCCCGGGCCGCCGAGGGGCAGGGGAGCGAGGCCCTCCTTCTCACCGGGGACCGGGATTCCCTCCAGCTGGTGGACGAAAAGGTCACCGTCATCCTGGCCGCCACCCGGGCGGGCGGGGCCCAGTACCTGGAGATGACCCCCCAGGCGGTGGCGGAAAAGTACGGCGTCGCCCCCGTCCAGCTCATCGACACCAAGGCCCTCATGGGGGACAGCTCCGACAACATCCCCGGGGTGCCGGGCATCGGGGAAAAGACCGCCTTTGCCCTGGTGCAGAAATACGGCAGCCTGGATGAAATCTACCGGGATGTGGAGAGCCTGGAGGTTTCCGCCGGGGTGAAGAAGAAGCTGCTGGCGGGGAAGGAACTGGCCCTCCTCAGCCGGGAGCTGGGCACCATCTGCTGCGACGCCCCGGTGAGCCGGGACCTTTCGGATTACGCCCGCCGTCCCATGGACAAAGGGCGGCTTTACGCCATCCTCAGCCGGCTGGAGCTTCACACCCTCATCGCCCGGCTGGGGCTGGAACCCCCCGCCCCCGGGGAGGCGGAGGCCGGGGCCGGAAGCGCCCCCCAGGGGGAGTACGCCCTGGAAGCGGGGGAGCCGGACCTGGCCGCCATCGCCGGGGCGGAGGGGCCGCTGTACCTTGCCGCCGACTGGTCCGGCGACGGCCTGGAAACCCTGGCGGTTTCCGCCGGGGGGAGGGTCTGGCTGGCCCAAAAGCCGAGGAAGGAGCTGCTCCTGGCCCTGAACGCCATGGAAAAGGAAAAGTACCTGGAGGACAGCAAGCCCTGGTGCAAGGCCCTGCTGGCTCTGGAGCCGGGGCTCCGGGAGATCCCGGTGGCCTTCGACCTGCGGCTGGCCGGCTACCTGCTGAGCCCCAATTCCACCGAATACTCGGTCCACCGCCTGGCGGGGGAATATGCCGTCGCGGCCCCCGCCCTGAAGGCCCTGGGGGAGGGGGAGGCCCCCGACGCCGCCCTCCGGGCGGCCTGGCTCCCGGCCCTCTGCCGCCGCCTGGATGAGGAGATCGCCGCCAACGGCCAGGAGGAGCTACTCCATCAGATGGAGATTCCCCTGGCTCAGGTGCTGGCCTCCATGGAGCTGGAGGGCTTCCGCGTCGATCTCGATGGCCTTGCCGCCTTCGGGGAGGAGCTCCGGGGCCTCATCGACGGGCTGGAGCAGGAGATTTATGACCTGGCGGGCCACCCCTTCAACATCAATTCCCCCAAGCAGCTGGGGACGGTGCTTTTTGAGGAGCTGGGTCTGCCCACCCGGAAAAAGACCAAAAGCGGCTACAGCACCGACGCCGAGGTGCTGGAAAGCCTTATCCCCTACCACGCCATCATTTCCAAGATTTTGGATTACCGCAAATACGCCAAGCTCCTTTCCACCTATGTGGAGGGGCTGAAAAACGCCGCCAGCCCGGACAGCCGCATCCGCACCTCCTTCAACCAGACCGAAACCCGCACCGGGCGCATCTCCTCCGCCGAACCCAACCTGCAGAATATCCCCATCCGCACCGAGCCGGGGAGCCGGATGCGCCGGTTCTTCACCGCCCGGGACGGCTGCCTCCTGGTGGACGCCGACTACAGCCAGATCGAGCTGCGGGTGCTGGCCTCCATCGCCGGGGATGAGAACATGATCGCCGCCTTCCGCTCCGGGGAGGACATCCACCGGAACACCGCCGCTCAGGTCTTTGACCTGCCGCCGGATTTCGTCACCCCCACCATGCGCAGCCGGGCCAAGGCGGTGAATTTCGGCATCGTCTACGGCATTTCCGCTTTCTCCCTTTCCAAGGACATCGGGGTGTCGGTGGCCGAGGCGGACAGCTACATCAAAAGCTACCTGCGGACCTACGGCGGGGTGAAGGATTACATGGACCGGGCGGTGAAGGAGGCGGAGGAGAAGGGCTACGCCCAGACCCTCTTCGGCCGCCGCCGCTACCTGCCGGAGCTGCGCTCCTCCAACCGGAACCTCCGGGCCTTCGGCCAGCGGGTGGCCATGAATATGCCCATCCAGGGCACCGCCGCAGACATCATCAAAATCGCCATGGTCCGGGTTTACCGCCGGCTCCGGGAGGAGAACCTCCGGGCCAGGCTGATCCTCCAGGTCCACGACGAGCTGATTGTGGAGGCCCCGGAGGAGGAAGCCCCCCGGGTCCGGGACCTGGTGAAGGAGGAGATGGAGTCCGCCGTTTCCCTGGCGGTGCCCATGGAGGTGGACGCCAAGGTGGGCCGGGATTGGGGCGAGGCCCATTGAGCCGCGAAGGAGGGGAGCCCCTTGGCTGATTTCCGCATCGAACCCGCCGTCCCGGGGGACGCCCCCCGGCTGGCGGAGCTGGAGGCCCTTTGCTTCCCCGAGCCCAGGAGCCGGGCGGCCCTGCTGGACGAGCTTTCCGACCCGGGGAGGCACCTGCTCCTGGCGGCCCGCCGGGAGGGGGAGCTGGCCGGGTATGTGGGGCTGGAATATGTCCTGGACGAGGGATACATCACCGACGTGGCGGTGTTCCCCAGGTTCCGCCGCCAGGGGGCGGCCCGGGCCCTCCTCACCGAGCTGGCCCGCAGGGGAAGGGCCATGGGCCTTTCCTTTCTCACCCTGGAGGTGCGGGCCGGAAATGCGCCGGCCATTGCCCTTTACCACGGAGCAGGGTACCGGGAGGTTGGCCGCCGCCGCAATTTTTACCGATCCCCGGCAGAGGACGCAGTTTTGATGACTTTGTGGCTAGCCGAGTAAAGCCCCGCGGCGAGGCCAGCGCCCTGCCGGTCCCCGGCAGAGGACGCAGTTTTGATGACTCTGTGGCTAGCCGAGTAAAGCCCCGCGGCGGGGCCAGCGC
>CAJFUT010000277.1 GCA_904420255.1 uncultured Angelakisella sp.
ATGGTAGACCCAGATGCCGGTGCGGAAATTCCGCACTGTTTCAAACCGGCAGCCGTGGAGCACCACCTTCCCCTCCCGGGGATAGACCGCCGCCCCCTCCACGTCCAGGAGGGGCGGGGTGATCCGCCGGAGGTCCCCGTTGGCGCTGTTGTAGAGCCAGAGGCCCACCCGGGTCTTGTTGATGATCCCCGCGCCGTTGAACCAGAAGGGGTATTCGTCAAAGATGACAAACCGCTCCTTCTCGTCCCGGATGGCGGCCAGCTCCTCCTCCCGGGCCGCGCCGGTGAGGTTCCGGAGCCGCTCCTCCTTCCCCAGGTCCTGGCGGGCCTGGAGGACGTAGAGGTGCCGGTCCAGCTTGCCGATCACCGCGGCATTCAGGGGCACGGTGAAGCTCCGCCGGGCGCAGCCACCGTCCAGGGGAAGGGTGTAGAAGGCGGTGTGGTCCTCCCCCTTCTCCCGGAGGGCCTTGTCGCCTGCCTCCCGGAGGGCCGGGAAGGTGATGGCCCCGTCGCCGTCCCAGACGAAGGACCGGACATCCCCCGCCGAGGTGAGCTGCCGGAGGGAGCCGTCCCCCTCGTAAAGCCAGAGGTTGGAATCGTAGCCGTTCTTCTCCTCATCGGCCCGGTGGCAGAGGAAGGCCGCCCGGGTCCCGTCGGGGGACCAGGCCAGGGAGGAAAGGGCGTTGATTCTGAGAAAATCATCCAAAACAATTCGTTCCATGGCAAAAACCTCCTTTAAGCCTTCAGGTGGCGGTCCATCCAGCCGGTGATCTCCTCCAGCCGCTTGACCCGGTTTTTGGGGCCGCCGGAGCGGGAGAGCTCATGGTTCTCCCCATGGAAAAGGCAGAGCCGGGTTTCCACGCCCCGGTTGATGATGTTGGTGTAGTACTGGAGGGCCTCCCCCAGGGGGCAGCGGAAATCCTCCTCCGAGTGGATGAAGAGCATGGGGGTTTGGGCGTTCTCGGCGAATTTCAGGGGGGAGGACGCCCAGCCCTCCTCCACCTTGATCCGGGCGGACACCCCGCCGAAGCGGCAGGGGCTGTACATATAGGACCAGTCGCTGGCGCCTTCGTCGGTGATCCAGTTGGAGATGGACCGCTGGGAGGCGGCGGCGGCGAAGCGGTTGGTGTGGCCCACGATCCAGTTGGTCATGTAGCCGCCGTAGCTGCCGCCGGTGACCCCCAGGCGGCTCTGGTCGATGTCGGGGTACCGCTCCAGCACCACATCGGTGAAGGCCATGATGTCGTCGTAGTCCACGGTGCCGTACCGGGTCATCAAAAAGCCGAATTCATCCCCCTTGCCGTCGCTGCCCCGGGGGTTGCAGAAGAAGACGAAGTAGCCCTGGTTGGCCCAAAGCTGCATCTCGTGGTAATAGACGGGGCCGTAGGCGGTTTTGGGGCCGCCGTGGATGTCCAGGATGGCGGGGTATTTCTCCCCGGGGGTATAGCCCACCGGGGGCAGCACCCAGCCCTGGACGGTGTCGCCGTTATCATTGACAAAGTCGCAGGGGACGGGGGTCACCACCGAATGGGTCTCATGGAACTCCTCGTTGAAGGAGGTGAGGCGGCGCTCCGCCCCGGTGGCAAGGTCCACGGCGTAGATTTCCTGGAGGCGCATATCCCGCATGGCCACCATGTAGGCGGTGTCCCCGGCGATGTCGAAGCAGTCCACCGAGCCGTTCTTGCGGGTGACGGGGGTTTCCTTCCCCCCCTTGGAGATCCGCACCAGCTGGGCGGAGCCGTCCTGGGTGATGACGTGGTAGACCGCCTCCCCCACCACCTTGTGGAGGGCGCCGGAGCCGTAGCGGCAGTCGCTGCCTACCGAATTGTTGATGGGCATCTGGTAGCTTTCAAAGAAGGTTTCCTCGGCGCCGGTTTTGGGGTCCAGGGTGTAGAACCAGGCGTTCTGGCTCCAGACGTAGCGGCTGCCGTCCGCCCCGGTGATGAGGACCTTGTCCCCCAGAAAGTCCAGGTGGCGGAGCTTGTAGCGGTCCAGGGGCAGCAGCTGGCGGGTTTCCCCCGACGCCACGTCGTAGACGAAGACCCCCAGCTTCTGGACCTCCTTGTAATCAATGTCCATCCCCATATAGGCCACCAGGGAGCCGTCGGGGCTGACGGCGAAGCGGTTTCGCACCTGGAAGGTTTCCCCGGTGATGGGGGTGAGGGAGCCGCCGGCGGTGTCGTAAAGGTAGAGCCGGTGGCGGATGCCGCTGACATAGCCCTGGCCGTTTTCGGCGAAGGGCAGCTCGGTGAGCACCGTCCAGCCGGCGCCGTTTTCCGCCAGGTCCTCCGGCGGGGTGAGGGTGGTCTTGGCCTGGATGACGAACCGGGTGGCGTCCAGCTGCTGGATGTCCTCGGCCAGCAGGGGCACCGTGAAGGCGGGCACCGATTCGCCGCCCCCCACCCGGACCTTGTGGTAGGTGGTGGAGGGGCTCAGGAATTTGCCGCTCTGGGACTGGGGGAAGAGGATGGTTTCCCCGTCCAGCCAGAGGAAGCTCCGCTCCCGGCCGCCGCCGGTGAGCTGGGTGGTTTTGCCGGTCTCAAGGTCCAGGGCCCAGATGTGGCAGCGGTAGCCGTTGCCGTCATAGTCGCACCGGCTGCGGACAAAGCCGGCGTACCGCCCCCCGGGGGAAACCCGCAGGGCGGAAAGGAAGCTGAAATCCAGAAAGTCACGCAGTTTTATGGGCTGCATGAAGCATTACCTCCTTTTTTTTGCTGCGCGGCGGCACTGGATGCCTTTCGGTTTGCTGCCGCGCAGGGATACTGATTTTTGAAACGTCGCGCTTCATTCTGTTTTTGTTCCGCTCGCGGCGCAACGCCGACGATGTTACTTTCTTAATCAGAAGAAAGTAACCAAAGACTGACCAAAGGGGGCACCCCTTTGGAACCTCTTTTTCTGCCCCGCAGTGTTTTCTTTTTATTCGCTTACTCCGGTCGCGCTGGAAGTCCGGGCTTGATTTACCTTGTGCCATGGGTAATGCAGTGGTTTGAGAAGAAGTCAGGCATCGGCCTGGCCCGAGGTCGCCAC
>CAJFUT010000278.1 GCA_904420255.1 uncultured Angelakisella sp.
ACGTTCCCGACCAAAGGGAGGGATTCACGTTAGCAACGGTAGAAGAAGCGAAAATGAGTGCGCCGCTCAGCTTGGGCTGATAAAAATGCGCCTTTTGAATCCCGAGTGATATGCTCAGGGAGCGGGGCACAAACGGGCGCAGCGCAGGCGCTTCTCTTACGGACGCAAAAAGGCGCTGCGCAGCAGAAAAAGAGCCCGGCGCAGGATTTCCCCTTTTTGCATAGGATAGAGGGAGATCAGGCAAAAAGGAGGGCGATTTCTCATGTTGAGCGTGACAAAATGGGCGCTGCTGGCCCTGGCCGTGTACTTGGCGGCGGTGGGGCTGGCCCAGATCTGCGTCACCGTCGGCCGGTGGATGTGCGCCGCCTCCACTCTGGAGCATTGCTGGCTGCTGGTGGTGGCCACCCCGGGGGACGGGGGGATGGAGATGCGGCTGCGCCGGGCCTGGAGCCAGGCGGCGGACACCCCCGCCATGGACGGGGTCCGGCTGGCGGTGGTGGACGGCGGGGCGGACGAGGAAACCCTGGGAATCTGCCGCTGCTTCTGCCGGGAGAAGGGGATCCCCCTGGTGGGGCCCGGGGAGGCGGAGGAGCTGCTGCGCCGCCCCTGAACCCGGCGGGTGTGCCTTCCGGGGGGCTACCCCGGAAGGCTTTTTTGTACTATAATAAAAACTTAAGGACAACGGAAGGAGGCGGCGGCATGGAGGAAAAGCCCCTGGAGCATCTGGAGGGGACGGTGGAAGATGTGGTCTACCACAATGAGGACACCGGCTTCACCGTCCTGGATGTGGCGGTGGAGGAGGAGCTGGTGACGGTGGTGGGCCAGACGGCGGACATCGCCGCCGGGGAGGAGATCACCGCCGAGGGCAGCTACACCGTCCACCCCAGGTTCGGCCAGCAGTTCAAGGCCCAGGTGATCCAGCGGACCCTTCCCTCCACCGCCAACGCCATTTTAAAATACCTTTCCTCCGGGGCCATCAAGGGGATCGGCCCCGCCTTCGCCCGCCGGCTGGTGGACCGCTTCGGGGACCAGACCCTGGAGGTGATGGAGAAGGAGCCCCAGCGCCTTCAGGAGGTCCGGGGCATCTCGGCGGAGAAGGCCCGGGCCATCGGGGAGGAATTCGCCCGGCTTTTCGGCATCCGCTCGGTGATGCTTTTCCTGGGGGGCTGCGGCCTTTCCGCCGCCACCGCCATCCGGGTCTGGAAGCGGTGGGGAGGCCCGGCGGTGGAGCTGATCCGGGACAACCCCTATGTTCTCTGCTGCGATGAGATCGGCCTGGACTTTGAAACGGCGGACCAGATGGCGGACCGCTTCGAAATCCCGGCGGAAAGCTACAAGCGCCTTTCCGCGGGGGTGCGGTATATCCTGCGCCACAACAGCCGCCAGGGCCACACCTGCCTGCCCCGGGACACCCTGGAAAGCCTCACCTCCCAGTATCTGGAGATCAGCCGGGAGCAGGCGGAGGAAACCGCCGCCGCCATGGAGGAGGAGGGGAGCCTGGTCAGCTACACCGCCGGGGGCCGGGAATATCTTTACCTGCCGGAGCTTTACGCCGCCGAAACCACCATCGCCGGGCGCATCGCCCTGATGCTCCAGCTGGCTGCCCCCCGGGAGCGGGACTGGGAGCCGGAGCTGGACCGCCTGGAGGAGGAGCAGGGCATCCGGTACGGCGCCCAGCAGCGCCGGGCCATCCGGGAGGCCATGGAAAACCCGGTGTTTATCCTCACCGGGGGCCCCGGCACCGGCAAGACCACCGCCCTCAACGGCATCCTGGCCCTCCTGGAGGAGGAGGGGATGAAGGTGGCCCTGGCCGCCCCCACCGGCCGGGCCGCCAAGCGGATGACCGAGGTCACCGGCCGGGAGTCAAAAACCATCCACCGCCTCCTGGAGGTGGAGCCCTTCCAGGAGAGCCTCACCTTCAAGCGCAACGAAAAGAACCCCCTTCCCGCCGACGCGGTGATCGTGGATGAAATGAGCATGGTGGACGTGCTGATTATGGAGTCCCTCTTCCGGGGGCTGCGCCTGGGGGCGAAGCTGATCCTGGTGGGGGACAGCGACCAGCTCCCGTCGGTGGCGGCAGGGAACGTCCTGGGGGACCTGATGGCCAGCGGCCTGGTCCCCACCGTCCACCTGGACCAGGTGTTCCGCCAGGCGGCGGAGAGCCTCATTGTGGTCAACGCCCACGCCATTGTCAAGGGGGAGCTGCCGGACCTGGGCCGGAAGGACGGGGATTTCTTCTTCCTCCCCCGGCGGGACCCGGCGGAGGTCCAGGAGCTGGTGGCGGACCTCTGCGCCCGGCGTCTGCCCCAGAGCTACGGCCTCAGCCCCTTCTGGGGGATCCAGGTCATCACCCCCATGAAGCAGGGCCCCCTGGGCACCCGGGAGCTGAACCGGGTCCTCCAGGCCCGCTTGAATCCCCCGGACCGGCAGAAAAGCGAGTTCACCGCCCTGGGCCGGACCCTCCGGGAGGGGGACAAGGTGATGCAGGTCCGCAACAACTACGACCTTCTTTGGAAGGACGGGGAGGGCCGGGAGGGCCAGGGGATTTTCAACGGGGATATCGGGGTGGTGGAGATCATCGACCCCTCCTCCCGGACCATCCTGGTGCGGTTCGAGGATGTGACCGCCCCCTATCCCTTCGACGCCGCCGACCAGCTGGAGCACGCCTACGCCATCACCGTCCACAAGAGCCAGGGCAGCGAGTTCGAGGCGGTGGTGATGCCCCTCATGGGCAGCCACCGGAAGCTCCATTACCGCAACCTCCTTTACACCGCCGTCACCCGGGCCAGGCGGCTTCTGGTGATGGCGGGGGAGAAGGCCACGGTGGCGGAAATGGTGGCCAACAACCGCAGGACCCGGCGGTACACCAACCTCCGGGCCATGCTGGAGGAGGCGGTGGCAGATGGGGATTCTTGACCGGGCCAGGGCCCTCCTCTGGCCGGACCGCTGCATCCTCTGCGGCGGGGTGGTGGCCTACGGGGAGGACTGCTGCCGGCGGTGCAGGGAGCAGGGGCTGCTGCTCCGGGAGCCGGAGCGGCGGATGGGGCTGGAGGTGGCGGCGGTTTGGCCGTACCGCGCAGCCGCCGGCGCCGTGCGCCGGTTCAAGTTCCAGGGGGATATGGAAACGGGCCGGAAGCTGGCCCGCCGGATGGCCTGGGCCTGGCGCCGCCAGCGCCCGGGCTTCGCCGCCGACTGCATCACCTTCGTCCCCATGCCGGAGGAGCGCCTCCGCCGGCGGGGCTACAACCAGGCGGAGCTTTTGGCCCGGTGGGTAGGGGAGCGGCTGGAGCTGCCGGTGGTGTCCGTCCTGGAAAGGGTGGGGGAACAGACCCAGCATGAGCTTTCTGCCGCCCTCCGCCGCCAGGCGGCGGCCCATTCCTTCCTCCTGTCCCCGGAAAACGAGGAAAAGGTCCGGGGCCGGCGGGTCATCCTGGTGGACGACGTGGTCACCACCGGAAGCACCGCGGCGGCCTGCGCCGGGCTCCTCCTGGAGGCGGGGGCCCTGGAGGTGGCCGTCCTCGCCGCCGCCCGGTAGCCCTGCGGGGGCCTTTTTCTGCTGCGTGGCGCCTTCCTCCTACTTTTGATTCGCTTTCACCGCTGGGTGTATAGATTCTTGAAACGTCGCGCTTCATTCTATTTATGCTCCGGTCGAACCGCCGGTTCGCAGATGTTACTTTCTTCGTCAGAAGAAAGTAACCAAAGACTGACCAAGGGGCAAGCCCCTTGGAACCCCACGGCCAAAACCAGTCGGCGCTCAGTACCGGACCCA
>CAJFUT010000279.1 GCA_904420255.1 uncultured Angelakisella sp.
CGAGCCGGCGGCCAGGGCCAGCATCTGGATCAGGTACATGGGGATGCTGAACTTGAGGAACTGGGAAAGCTTGTAGCCGCCCATGCCGAAGATCAGGGCCGGCTGGCCGTCGATGGGCAGGAAGCTGGCGCTGAACACCGAGAGGGTCACCGCCACGGCGAGGCCGGTGGGATCCATCCCCAGGTTCATGCAGGTGGCGATGCCGATGGGGGCGAAGACGAAGAGGGCCCCGATGGTGGCGCCGGTGACGGTGGAGAGGATGCTGGTCAAGAGGCAGAAGGCCAGGGTCAGCACGAAGATGTTGGCGCTGCCGCCCAGGGCGTTGGCGGCCCACTGGCCCACCATGTCGTTGAAGCCGGAGTTGGCCAGGGCCTTGGCCACACCGATGACGCTGGCCATCATGACGATCATGGGCGAGAAGAGGTGGCCGCGCAGCTCCTTGAAGTTAAAGACGCCGATGGCGCAGAGGAAGGCGCTGGCAAGGCCGGGGGTGACATAGGCGGCTTCGCCGATGCTGCCGGCGAAGAGCATCACCACAATGGAAACCAGGGTGGCGATGTAGATGCAGGTTTCCTTCCAGGCGGGGAGGGCCTCGCCGGTATCGGAGGTCTTGTCCATGATGGTGCCGGCGTCGGCCTTGGCCACATCGTGGTCGGGCAGGAAGCGATAGGCGATGAGGGCCCAGATGAGGTACCCGGCGGAAACGAAGCCCACCACAATGGCGAACCGGGGCAGGGTGATGGAGGATTCATAGCCGGCGCTCTCCAGGAGGGAGGCGGCCAGCCCCATGAAGAAGGCCACGCCGAGGGGGATCAGGGCCCGGCCGGCGGCGAAGCCCATGGGCAGCACCAGCTTGGAGTTGGGCAGCCCCTTGCTGTAGGGGATGGAGGCGGCCAGGGTGATGATCATGACATAGTAGGCGGAAACGCCGGCGGTGACACTGGCGCCCAGCATGACCACCAGGAGGATCAGCACATAGGCCTTGAACCCTCCCTTGGCGGCCAGGTCGGACATAACGCCCTTGATTCTGGCCATGAAGCTGGTCTTCTGGAGGGCTGCCGTGACAGCCAGGAAGCCGGAGATCATGACGATGTTGGTGTCCACAAAGCCAGAAAAAGCGTCCGCGATGGTGGAAGTGCCGGTGAGGACCAGCAGGCAGCAGGCCAGCAGCGAAGGCGCCCCGAAGGAGAACTTGTCCGACATGATCATGACGATCATCAGGATCAGGATCGCAAGGGCGATAATCATTTGAGTGGTCATAGAGCTTGTACCTCCTCGCTTTCTTTGAACACAATGGCATTGGGCTTGGGAAGGCGGCTTCCCGCCGGCCGCTGTCTTCCGGACGGCAGCGGCTTTTGGGGGAACCTCACCTGCTTTCCCGGAGCGGGGAAGCAGATTTTCTTTCCATAAATTGTATGCAGTATGCAAATGCCGCCTTTATTATAGTTGCATCGACAACGATTAGTCAATGATTTTGTCGCAGATAATTTCGGCCTTGCGCAGATTTTGGAGGCTGTTACAAAAAAACCAAACTTTCTTTGTCGCTTATATCCTATCGGGGAAATCAGGAGCGCTTTTTGAGCGGAAAAGCGCCATTTTTGAAGCAATATGCAGGGGGCTCCGCCGCTTTTAAACGGCGGAGCCCCTTTCCAAGATAAAGCGTTTTGGGAATTCCCGGAGCGGCGCTTACAGCCGCCTGGAGGCGATTTCCTCCTGGGCGGCGGCCAGGAAGTCTTCCAGCTTCATGACGCCCTTGTCCCCGTCCTTCCGGGCGCGGACCGACACGGTGCCGTCGGCCTCCTCCTTCTCGCCCACCACCAGCATATAGGGGATCTTCTGGAGCTGGGCCTGGCGGATCTTGTAGCCCACCTTCTCGGGCCGCAGGTCCAGCTCCACCCGGATTCCGGCGCCGTCCAGGGCCTCGCGGACCTTCTCGGCGTAGCCGTTGAACCGCTCGGAGATGGGCAGCACCTCCACCTGGACGGGGGAGAGCCACAGGGGGAAGGCCCCGGCGAAATGCTCGGTGATGACGCCGATGAACCGCTCGATGGAGCCCAGCAGGGCCCGGTGGATCATGACGGGGCGGTGCTTCTGGCCGTCCTCG
>CAJFUT010000280.1 GCA_904420255.1 uncultured Angelakisella sp.
ACAGGCTGCGGCGGGGGAGAGGCCCCCGCTTCCCAGGAGGCGGAAAGCCCCTCCTCCAGCCAGGTCCAGGAGGCCCCGTCCTCCGCCTCAGAGGGGGAAGCCCCTTCCTCCCAGACGGCGGGGGAGGAAGTCCCGTCCGTCCCGCCGGTCCCGGTGGAGATTCCGGAATATTCCGATGACCCGGAGGCCCCCCTCCACCCCTACCTGGAGGAGCTGGTCCAGGGCATCGCGGCGGAAATCTCCCAGCCGGGAATGAGCGAATACCAGCGGGCCAAGGCCGCCTTCGATTACATGATCCGGTCCACCTACCTGGATGAGCCTATCGGCCTTTCCCTGTGGCGGGTCCACGGGGGCGGGGAGGAGCCCATCCCCTACCTGGAGCAGCGGGCCCTGAGCCCCCTGCGGTTCGGGGTGGGGATGTGCGAGGACTACGCCGCCGCCCTGACCCTGCTGCTGCGGGGGCTGGGCCTGGAGGCGGAGTACGTCCCCGGCCTCACCTATTCGGTGGAGGGCCATCTGGTGGACCACGCCTGGACGGCGGTGCGGATCGACGGGGTGTGGTACCACCTGGACAGCCAGCTGGAGGACAACATCTCCCGCCGGGGGACGGTGCGCTACCGTTATTTCCTCAAGGGGGACGCCACCATGGCCGGCTCCCATCTCTGGGGGCAGCGGCTCATCGACGCCGGTCTGCTGACCCCGGAACAGAACGCCGAAATCGCCGCCCATTTCCTGCTTCCCGACTGCCCGGAGGATTACCCCGCCCCGGAGCGGTACACCTTTGAGGAGCCCCCCGTCCCGGACCTCGGGGCCCTGGAGGCGGAGGCCGCCGGGGAGACCGCCGCCTGGGAGGCGGAGAACGGCCCCCTGCCGGAAATGGAGCTTAACACCACCCCGCCGGTCTTTGGCCTTGGCGGCTACGGCCCGGCGGACGAGGGGTGAGCCGCCCCTGTTTTCCATGACCGCCTGCCGGTGCGGCTCCGCCCGGCCGGCCCATCCAAGAAGGGAGGAACCAACCATGAAACGTCTTTTGTCCCTGGTTTTGAGCGCGGCGCTGCTGCTGTCGGCGGCGGGCTGCGGCTCCTCCGAGGCCCCGGGCTTCGGGGAGGAGGACCTGTCCCTCACCGTAGGGGGAGAAATCTTCGACTGCGATACCAACATCGAAACGGTCATCGCCGCCCTGGGGGACGGCTATGAGTATGCTGAGGGGAAATCCTGCGCCTATGACGGCCTGGATAAAACCTACGCCTACGATGCCGCCATCTTTTACACCAACCCCCTGGCGGAAGGGGACATCGTCACCGAAATCTACACCGAGAGCCCCGACGTCACCACCTCCAAGGGCCTGGCGGTGGGGGCCAGCCGGGACCAGGTGGTGGAGGCCTACGGCCAGCCCGACGAGGACGACGGCTACACCCTCTATTACCGGGTGTCCGATGAGGCCGGGGAGCCCTCCCTCTGCTTTGACCTCACAGGGGATACGGTATCGGCCATCTTTCTGACCCGGGGCCTGATTTAAGGGAGGGCCGCGCTGTGTTTATGCTGGAAAAGCTGAAAGAATACGCCCGCACCCCCGCCGTCGCCCTGGTGAACGGGGAGGAGAGCCTCTCCTACCGGGAGCTGGACGCCCGCTCCGACGCCTTTGCCGCCTGGCTCCGGGAAAACTGCGGGGAGGACCGCTCCCCGGTGGTGATCTACGGGGAGAAGGAAACCGGCTTCCTCTGCTGCCTTCTGGGGGCGCTGAAATCCGGCCGGGCCTATGTCCCGGTGGACCGGGCGGTGCCCCCGGACCGGGCCGCCCGGATCGCGGCGGAGGTATCCCCCCGGGTCATTGTGGACTTCGGCGGCTTTGCCCCGGAGGGGGACGCCCTGGTGCTGGACGCCGGCGCAGTGGGGGAAATCCTTGCCCAGGATGCGCCCCCCGCCCCCCGGGAGGGCTGGGTTTCGGGGGAGGACGTGGTCTATATCCTCTTCACCTCCGGCAGCACCGGCCAGCCCAAGGGGGTCCCCATCACGGCGGACAACCTGGAGAGCTTTTGCCGGGGGGTGCTGCCCTGGTACCCCCGGGAGGAGGGCGGGGTGGTGCTCCACCAGATCTCCTATTCCTTCGACGTGTCGGGCTGTGCCGTCTATGTGGGCCTCAGCCGGGGGATGACCCTTTTCACCGTGGACAAGGAGATGACCCGGGAGTACAGCCGCCTCTTTGAGGCCTTGGGAAGCTCGGGCCTCACCCTGTGGGCCTCCACCCCCTCCTTTGCCGAGCTCTGCGTCCAGTCGGAGCGGTTCCGGGAGGAGCTGCTGCCGGAGCTGGGGGAGTTCCTTTTCTGCGGGGAGGTGCTGACCCACACCCTCTGCGACGCCCTGGCGGAGCGTTTCCCCCGGGCCCGGGTGGTGAACACCTACGGCCCCACCGAGGCCACCGTCCTGGTGACGGCGGCGGAGATCACCCCCGAAATGCGCCGGAATTCCCGGAGCATCCCCATCGGCCGGCCCATTGAAGGCGCCCTCCTCCGCCTGGTGGACGGGGAGGGACGGGAGGTCCCCGGCGAGGATGCCCCTGGGGAGCTCCACATCCTGGGCCCCAGCGTGGGGCCGGGCTACTTCGGCCGCCCCGACCTGACCGAAAAGGCCTTCTACACCGACCCGTCCGGCCTGCGGGGCTACCGCACCGGGGACCTGTGCTGCCGCCGGGACGGCCTCTATTACTACCAGGGCCGCATCGATAACCAGCTGAAGCTGAGCGGCTTCCGGGTGGAGGTGGAGGATGTGGAGCAGAACCTCCAGAAGCTCCCCAATGTGGCCCGGGCGGCGGTGGTGCCGGTGTGGGAGGGGGAGAAGGTGGGATACCTGGCCGCTTTCCTGCTGCTCCAGGAGCCGGACGGCCTCACCCCCCTGAAGCGGGCCATCCGGATGAAAAAGGAGGCCGCCCGCTTCCTCCCCGGCTATATGATCCCCCGGAAAATCCTGGTGGTGGAGTCCTTCCCCCTCAACGTCAACGGGAAAATTGACAAAAAGGAGCTGGCCCGCCGGCTGGAGGAGGGTACGCCATGACCCCCTATTCCGGCCTGCTGTTCTTCTGCATCCTGCTCCCGGCCCTGCTCCCGGCGGTGCTCCTGGGCCTGGGGGGAAGGTCCCTCCGGGGCTACGGGCTGGTTTTCTCCCTGGGGATGCTGGCGGTGGCCTTTGGGATCAACGGGCAGCTTCCCGCCCTGGCGGCTTTCGCCCTGTGGGAGCTGGCCCTCTGCCTCGGCTTTGCCAGGCTTTCCCGCCGCCCCCGGCCCCTGCTGTGGGCCGCCGTCCTGCTGGCCCTGGCGCCCCTGGCGCTGGTGAAGGTGGGGGAGGTGTGGGAGCCCCTTTCCGCCTTCCGCCTGCTGGGGATCAGCTATATGACCTTCCGGGGGGTGGAGGTGCTGCTGGAAACCTACGACGGCCGGGCCGGGGAGCTGCGCCTTTGGGACCTCGCCTATTTCCTGCTGTTTTTCCCCACGGTGAGCTCGGGGCCCATCGACCGCTGGCGGCGGTTTGAAAAGGACGCTTCCGCCGCCCCCGGCAGGGAGGCGTATCTGGAGCTGCTGCGCCAGGGGGTCTGGAAGCTTGCGGGCGGGGCTTTTTCCGCCATTGTGGTCGGCGGGCTGATCCAGGCCTATTGGCTGGATCCCCTGCCGGACGGGGGCCTTGCCGCCACGGTGTCCTATCTCTACGGCTACACCTTCTTCCTCTTTTTCAACTTCGCGGGGTACAGCTCCATGGCCATCGGGACGGGATACCTGCTGGGGGTGCGGGTGCCGGAGAATTTCCGCCAGCCCTTCCTCAGCGTGGATATGAAGGACTTCTGGGCCCGGTGGCACATCTCCCTTTCCACCTGGCTGCGGGACTGCCTCTATACCCGGTTTGTGGCCCGCTCCCTGCGGGCCAAGCGGTTCCGGAACCCCCGCACCGCTTCCTACCTGGGGTATCTCCTCACCATGAT
The DNA here is from genome assembly GCA_904420255.1 of uncultured Angelakisella sp. GTDB lineage: Bacteria > Bacillota > Clostridia > Oscillospirales > Ruminococcaceae > Angelakisella. The sequence continues at coordinate 3,971 of CAJFUT010000280.1, forward strand.
GGCCATGGGGGCCTGGCACGGCCTCTCCCCCCATTACCTTGTTTACGGCGCCTACCACAGCGCCCTCATGTGCCTCAACGAATTTCTGGACCTGCACTGGAAGGGCTTCCGGAAGGTGAAGCGCCAGGGCTGGGGCCAGGTCTGCTGCGTCCTTGTGACCTTCCATCTCTTTGCCTTCGGGCTGCTGATTTTTTCCGGGCGGCTGTTTTGACCTGCCCCGCTCTCAAAAAGGAGTTTTCCCATGAATCGACGGTTCCTTTGCCTTGTTTTGGCCCTGGCCCTGACCCTCTCCGCCTGCGGCGGCCCGGGGGAGGGCCCTTCCTCCGGCGCGGCC
>CAJFUT010000281.1 GCA_904420255.1 uncultured Angelakisella sp.
CCTGAACCGCACGGATAAGGACTACCCGGCCATCATCCGGGGGGCGGGCCTAAACGGATTCGGGGAGCAGCCCCAGCCGCCGGATGATACTGTGCCCAAATCCGAGTACGACGCCATGAAGGCGAAATATGAAAACCTTGCCGCCGCCGTCAGGGAGCTGGCGGAGAGGGTATGAGAAAGGCTCCCATGTGGAGGCTTCTCATTAAAAGTGTGTACTTTAGTGTGTACTCTGGCAAAAAGCATCCCCCGCAGAGTGGCTTGTAAAGCCATTCTACGGGGGATTTTTTGGCGGAGAGAGAGGGATTCGAACCCTCGAACGGGTATTAGCCGTTACACGATTTCCAGTCGTGCGCCTTAGACCAGCTCAGCCATCTCTCCGAGTCCTGTCCAAACAGTGAAAAATATGCTGTTTTGCACCTGACAATGACCTATTATATTATACTCCGCCGAAAAAAGCAAGTACTCCCGAAAAATTTTTCCAATGGGATTCCCCTGCCCGCCTCAGGCCGGGGAAAAAGCCTCCCCAATCTCCCCGGCGGCGCTTGCCAAAAGGCCCCTGACTATACTATAATATCTGGGATGCCATTACTATGGGAAGGAAGGGAACCCGATATGCAGAAAACCGAGATGAAAAATCTCTTTTCCGCCGCCGCCGATTACATGGATTCCCAGGTGACGGTCTGCGGGTGGGTCAAAACCCTCCGCCAGTCCAAGACCCTGGCCTTTATCGAGCTCAACGACGGCACCTGCTTCAAAAACCTCCAGGTGGTGCTGGAGGAGGGGAAGCTCCCCAATTACCAGGAGATCGTGAAGCAGAACGTGGGGGCGGCCCTCATTGTGGAGGGCCATATCCTCCTGACACCCAACGCCAAGCAGCCCTTTGAGCTTCACGCCTCCTCCATCCGGGTGGAGGGCGCCTCCACCCCCGATTACCCCCTCCAGAAGAAGAAGCACACCCTGGAGTACCTGCGCACCATCCAGCACCTGCGCCCCCGCACCAATACCTACAGCGCGGTGTTCCGGGTGCGCTCGGTGGCGGCCTACGCCATCCACAAGTTCTTCAATGACCGGGGCTTTGTCTATGCCCACACCCCCATCATCACCTGCAGCGACTGCGAGGGGGCGGGGGAGATGTTCCACCTCACCAGCCTGGATATGGCCAACCCACCCATGACCCCCGAGGGGAAGGTGGACTACAGTCAGGATTTCTTCGGCAGGGCCGCCAACCTCACCGTGTCCGGCCAGCTCCAGGCGGAGTGCATGGCCATGGCCTTCAGCAAGGTCTACACCTTCGGCCCCACCTTCCGGGCGGAGCGGTCCAATACCCCCCGCCACGCCGCCGAGTTCTGGATGATCGAGCCGGAGATCGCCTTCGCCGACCTGGAGGACGATATGCGCCTGGCCAGCGATATGATCAAGTTCGTCCTGCGGTATGTCATGGAGCACTGCCCCGACGAGCTGCGCTTCTTCAACAGCTTCTACGACAAGGGCCTTCTGGAGCGGCTGGAGAGCATCGTTTCCTCCGACTTTGCCCGGATCACCTACACCGACGCCGTGGCGGAGCTGGAAAAGGTGAAGGACCGCTTCGAGTACCCCGTCTACTGGGGCTGCGACCTCCAGACCGAGCATGAGCGGTACCTTACCGAGGAGGTGTTCCGCCGCCCGGTGTTTGTCACCGACTATCCCAAGGAGATCAAGGCCTTCTATATGCGGATGAACGACGACGGCAAAACGGTGGCGGCGGTGGACCTGCTGGTCCCCGGCGTGGGGGAGATCATCGGCGGCAGCCAGCGTGAGGAGCGCCTGGACGTGCTCCAGGCCCGGATCCGGGAGCTGGGCCTCAAGGAGGAGGACTACTGGTGGTACCTGGACCTGCGGCGGTTCGGCGGCGCCCGCCACGCCGGCTTCGGCCTGGGCTTTGAGCGGCTCATCATGTATATCACCGGGGTCAGCAACATCCGGGATGTGCTGCCCTTCCCCCGGACCACCGGTTCCGCGGAATTTTAATCACAGTCTGGCCGGGGCGGCCCGGCATCCCAGGAAGGAGGCGGAAAACCGCCTCCTTTCGGTTTTCCCGGGGCTTAAAGCGCCCCCAGAAGGAGGACGAATACCACCCCGCCCATGAGCCAGGCCATGGAGGCCAGGGGGGAGCCCTCCTCCAGGGCGGCGGGGATCAGCTCCTGGCAGCTGATGTGGATCATCAGCCCCGCCGCCGTGGCCACCATGGTGCCGGTGGCGAAGGGGTTGGCGTCCAGGAGCAGCACCCGCCCCAGCCAGAAGCCCGCCAGCACCGGCAGGGCGGTGGAGGAGGAGCGGAGGAAGGCTCCCAGCCGCTTCCCGGTGGCGTAGTAATAGGGGGCGGAGGTGCAGATCCCCTCGGGGATGTTGTGGATGGCGATGGCGAAGGCCACAGTGATGAGGGCCTTGGGGTCCTCCATGACGGTGGAGGCGGCGATGGCCATTCCCTCGGGCAGGTTGTGGAGGAAGATGGCCAGGATCATCAGCACCGAGGCCCGCCGCAGGTCCCGGCCCGGGGCGGATGCCGGCGCTCCCTGGGTGCGGGGGAGGAGGCACTCCAGGGCCGCCATCACCAGAAAGCCCACGGCGAGCCCCGCCGCCGCGCCGGGCAGGCCGCTTTTGGCGGTGCTTTCCGGCAGCAGCTCCAGAAAGGAGATGGC
>CAJFUT010000282.1 GCA_904420255.1 uncultured Angelakisella sp.
GCCCGGACTTCCGGTCCGACCGGAGTAAACTCTTTAAGAGAAAATCCGGCGGGGCAGAAAATAGAAATCCAACGGAGAAAGCAAATCCAAGATAAAACAAGGCGCTGCGCAGCAGAAAAGGGGTGCGGGGGCCTACTCCCCAGAAGTCTGAACCACCCGCCGGGCCCCCAGGGCCGCCAGCTCCCCCATGACAAAGGCTTCCTGCTCCGGGGGGCAGACCACCGTGACCATGGTGCCGCCCCCGGCGGAGGGGCCGCCCCCGAAGGCCAGGGGGGATTTCCGGGAGATCCCCTGGGGAAGCTGGTGGGTGGAGATGGAAAGGTCCAGGCTCCCCCCCCTGGGCCATGGCCAGGGAGGAGGCGGCCAGCCGCGCCTCCTCGCCGCTGGGGAAAACCGCTTGGATGGTGACTTTCATCATGGGCATAAACGCTCCTTTTGGGTTAGAATTTTTGGAAGGGGTCCCCTTCTGGGGTTATTATGCCCGGAAAAGCCCCTTCCTGAGTTGGCCGGCCCGGGGAAAGGATTTGCCATATTCAGGGGGATTGTGGTACAATATATAGTCATGGGACGCCGGGCAGCGGGCCGGGCGTCCGGGGAAGGGAGGAATTGCCGTGGATGTGCGGGTAGGGGATGTACTGGAGATGAAAAAGACCCATCCCTGCGGCTGCAAGCTGTTTCTGGTGACCCGGGTGGGGATGGATTTCAAGATCAAATGCCAGAAGTGCGGGCGGCTGGTGGAGGCCCCCCGCCCCAAGGTGGAGAAGAACATCAAGCGGATCCTCCGGGAGGAGAAGGAGGCCTAGCCGGGCCGTTCCCCGTTTCTGAGAAAAAACCAAGGAGGTCATGAACGCCATGCCCGGCTTTTTGGAGCAGATCAATTCGGTGGCCCTGCGGTACGAGGAGATGACCCACCTCCTTTCCGACCCGGAGGTCATCGGGGACAGCCAGCGGTACGCCGCGCTGATGAAGGAATTCAACAGCCTCACCCCCCTGGTGGAGTGCTGGAAGGAATACGAAAAGGCCGCCGCCTCCCACAGGGAAGCCCAGGAGCTGCTGGAGGCGGGGGGGCTGGAGAAGGATTTCCGCCAGGTGGTGGAGGAGGAGCTGGAAAGCTCCCGGGCCGCCATGGAGGAAAAGGAGCAGGAGCTGAAGATCCTCCTGCTGCCCCGGGACCCCAACGACGACAAAAACGTCATTATGGAGATCCGGGCCGGGGCCGGAGGGGAGGAGGCCGCCCTCTTTGCCGCCAGCCTCTGCCGGATGTACACCATGTACGCCCAGCGCCTGGGGTGGCGCTGGGAGCTGCTGGGGGCCAGCGAAACCGAGCTGGGGGGGCTCAAGGAAGTGAGCTTCTCCATCCAGGGGGAGGGGGCCTACAGCCGCCTCAAGTACGAAAGCGGGGTCCACCGGGTCCAGCGGGTGCCGGAAACCGAAACCCAGGGCCGCATCCACACCAGCACCGTCACTGTGGCGGTGCTGCCCGAGGCCCAGGAGGTGGAGGTCCAGATCGACCCCAAGGACCTGAAGATCGACACCTACCGCTCCAGCGGCGCCGGAGGCCAGCACATCAACAAGACCGAGTCGGCCATCCGCATCACCCACCTGCCCACCGGCATGGTGGTGGAGTGCCAGGACGAGCGGAGCCAGTATAAGAATAAGGATAAGGCCATGCGGGTGCTGCGCAGCCGCCTTTATGAGCGGATGCAGCAGGAGCAGGAGGACCAGATCGCCCGGGAGCGCCGCAGCCAGGTGGGCACCGGCGACCGCAGCGAGCGGATCCGCACCTACAATTTCCCCCAGGGCCGGGTCAGCGACCACCGCATCGGCCTCACCCTCTACAAGATCGACGCCATTATGGACGGGGACCTTGCCGAGATCACCGACGCCCTCATCGCCGCCGACCAGGCAGAAAAGTTAGCGGGGGAGCACAATGGATAAAAAGACGATTCTTCTCAAAGCATATGACTGTGATTCCGGCCGGGAGGCCATCGAGGCGGCGGGGCGCATCCTCCGGGAGGGGGGAATTGCGGCCATCCCCACCGAAACGGTTTACGGCCTGGCGGGGAACGCCCTGGACCCGGCGGCCACGGCGAAGATTTACGAGGCCAAGGGCCGCCCCTCGGATAACCCCCTCATTGTCCACATCGCCGCCTGGGAGGAGCTGGCGCCCCTGGTGCGCCGGGTGCCCCGGGAGGCGGAGCTGCTGGCGGCGGCCTTCTGGCCCGGCCCCCTCACCATGATCCTCCCCAAGGCCCCCCTGGTGCCGGACACCACCTCCGGGGGCCTGGACACGGTGGCGGTGCGGATGCCCCGGGACCCGGTGGCCCGGGGCATCATCCGGGCGGCGGGGGTGCCCCTGGCGGCCCCCTCCGCCAACCGCTCCGGCAGCCCCAGCCCCACCACCTGGCGCCACTGCGTGGACGACCTGTGGGGCCGGGTGGACGCCATTGTGGAATCCCACGACTGCCAGGTGGGGGTGGAATCCACCGTCATCAGCCTCTGCCCGGGGCCGGACGGGAAAACCCAGCCCCGGCTCCTGCGCCCCGGCGCCGTGACCCTGGAGCAGCTCCGGGAGGCGCTGGGGGAGGTGGCGGTGGACCGGGGGGTGCTGGAGCGCCTCCCGGAAGGGGCGGTGGTCCATTCCCCCGGCATGAAGTATAAGCACTACGCCCCCGCCGCCGACGTGATCCTGGTGAAGGGCAACTCCGCCGCCTACGGGGAATATTTGAAGGAACACCGCGCCCCCGGGGAATACGCCATGTGCTTCGAGGAGGACCTGCCCCTGGCGGGGGAGCCCGCCCTCTCCTACGGGGCGGCGGCGGACCATGCCGCCCAGGCCGCCCGGCTGTTCGACCTCCTCCGGGAGCTGGATCGGCTGGGGGCGAAGCGGGTCTATGTCCACGCCCCCCAGGTGGACGGGGTGGGGCTGGCGGTGTATAACCGCCTCATCCGGGCCGCCGGCTTCCAGATCGTGGAGGCGGAGGAAAAAACGGAAATCCAGCCATGAAAAGGGAGGGGATGTCTTTGCTGGTCATCGGGCTCACCGGCCCCACCGGCGCCGGGAAATCCCAGGTCTGCCGCCTGCTGCGGGACTGGGAAAAAATCAGCGTCATCGACTGCGACGAGGTTTCCCGCTTTGTGGTCCGCAAGGGGCAGCGGTGCCTGGTGGACCTGGCGGTGGAATTTTCCCCCATGATCATCGACCCGGACGGCAACCTGGACCGCCGCAGGCTGGCCCGGGTGGTGTTCCACGACAAGGAAAAGCTGCGGCGGATGGAGCAGATCATGTACCCCTATATCCTGGGGGAGGTCCGGGAACGGCTGGAGGCCCGCCGGCGGGCGGGGGACCGGGCGGTGTTCCTGGACGCCCCCACCCTCTACCAGAGCGGCGCCGACGCCCTCTGCTACAAGGTGGTGGCGGTGCTGGCCCCCGAGGCGGGGCGGCTGCTGCGGATCATGGAGCGGGACGGCCTCACCCTGGAGGAGGCCGGGGCCCGGATGGCAAGCCAGCCCGGGGATGAATACTATGAAGCCCGGGCGGATTATGTCATCCATAACGACGGCGACATGGCCGCCCTGCGGCTGGCGGTGCTGGAGCTTCAGAACAAACTGGGATTGTAGCGAGGAACCAATCATTGAAGAAAATTTGGGATTATTTGTTTCTGCCCGCGGTGCTGCTGGCCAGCGGCGCGGTGCTTTTCCTGGGGCTGCGGTGCTACTACCGCGGCGCCTATCCCCTGGGCTACCAGGAAGAGGTGGAGGCCTGGTCGGCGGAAAACGGCCTGGACCCCGCCCTGGTCTATGCCGTCATCCGCACTGAAAGCGGCTTTGACCAGGAGGCCGAGTCCTCGGTGGGGGCCAGGGGGCTGATGCAGCTCACCCCGGATACCTATTCCTGGGTCCTCTACCGCCTGGGGGAGGCGGGAGAGGGGGACGCCGGGGACCTCTACGACCCGGAGGAGAACATCCGCTGCGGCTGCGCCAACCTGCGGCTGCTGCTGGAGCGGTTCGGGGAGGAGGGCACCGCCCTGGCGGCCTATCACGCCGGCTGGGGCAGCGTTTCCCGGTGGCTCCAGAGCGAGCGGTATTCCAGCGACGGCAGCCACCTGGACGCCATCCCCTTCCCGGACACCGAGAGCTATGTGGAAAAGGTGCTGGAAACCCGGGACCTCTACCGAAGGCTGTACCCCGGCCTTGGGGAAGGCGCCCCGGAAGCAGTATAAAACTTCATGGGCAGACAGCCCACCACGATAAGATGCAAAAGCGCCGCCTATGAAGTTTTTGCCCATGTGGGCCGTCCCGGCCCACGGGCGATTTTTATGGCCGTGTCGCCGGAGGCGGCACATGGCCGTTTTGCTATGCTTTTGCATAGCAAAGACGTCACTCAAAGGAGGAATTGGATATGTGCGCAAAGACCAAGGGGGAAGAGCTGAAGGAGCAGCTCCTGATGGCCCCCAAAAGCCTGGAGGAAACCATGACCCCGGAGGAAAAGAAGGCCGCCGAGGCCTTCAGCGGCCCCTATAAGGACTTCCTGAACCGGGCAAAAACCGAGCGGGAGGCCGTTTCGGTGATGGTTTCCATGCTGGAGAGGGCGGGCTATGTTCCCTTTGAGGCGGGGAAAAGGTACCCCGCCGGGGCCAAGGTTTACCTGAACAACCGGAACAAGGCCCTCATCGCCTCCACCATCGGCAGCCTGGACATCGGGGAAGGGGTGCGCATCGCCGCCGCCCACATCGACAACCCCCGCCTGGACCTGAAGCCCAATCCCCTGGTGGAGGACCAGGAGCTGGCCTATTTCAAGACCCATTATTACGGCGGCCTGAAGAAATACCAGTGGACCGCCATCCCCCTCTCCCTCCACGGGGTGGTGGTGCGCAAAGACGGCTCCACCGTCACCGTCACCATCGGGGAGGACCCGGGGGACCCGGTGTTCTGCGTCACCGACCTGCTGCCCCACCTGGGCAAGGACCAGATGAAGCTCCCCATGACCGAGGGCATCAAGGGGGAGCAGCTCAACCTCCTCATCGGCTGCGAAATGTACCGGGACGAGAAGGTGAGCGAAAAGGTGAAGCTCAACATTATGAACCTGCTCTTTGAGAAATACGGCATTGTGGAGCGGGATTTCCAGTCCGCCGAGCTTTGCGCCGTCCCCGCCTTCCAGGCCCGGGACCTGGGGCTGGACCGGGGGATGATCGGGGCCTACGGCCACGATGACCGGGTCTGCGCCTATGCCCAGCTCATGGCAGAGCTGGAGGCGAAGGACCCCGCCCACACCACCGTCACCGTCTTCGCCGACAAGGAGGAGGTGGGCAGCGACGGCACCACCGGCCTGCGCTCCCACTTCCTGGTGGACTTCATCGAGGACCTGGCCCAGGCCGGGGGCCGGGAGCTGCGCCACGTTCTGGCCAAATCGGTCTGCCTTTCCGCCGACGTCAACGCCGCCTTTGACCCCTCCTTCCCCGACGTCTGCGAAAAGCGCAACACCGCCTATCTGGGCTACGGCCCCGTCCTCACCAAATACACCGGGGGCGGCGGCAAATCCTCCACCAACGACGCCCCGGCGGAGGTGGTGGCCTTTGTGGAAAGCCTCCTGGAAAAGGGCGGCGTCACCTGGCAGACCGGGGAGCTGGGCAAAATCGACCAGGGCGGCGGCGGCACCGTGGCCAAGTATGTTTCCTATTTCAACGTGGACACCATCGACATGGGGGTGGCGGTGCTCTCGATGCACGCCCCCTTTGAGGTCATCTCCAAGGCGGACCTCTACATGACCTACCGGGCCATGGTGGCCTTCTTCACCCAGGCGGGCTAGGGCCCGCAGCCCTTTGCAACGCTAGATTTCTTTCTATTTATGTTCCGCTCGAAGCGCCGGTCCCCGGATGTGCCTTTTTGACCCGCCAAAAAGGCACGAAAAAGCGGCCAGGGGCAAGCCCCTTGGAACCCCGCCGGGGCGAAAGGAAGCGGAGGGGGGCTCCGGCTTGGCCCGCCA
>CAJFUT010000283.1 GCA_904420255.1 uncultured Angelakisella sp.
GAGCGGATCAAGATCTGCCACACCGACGATGGTAAGAAGATTCAGGAGAAGATCGACGACCTGCTCCTCCTCCTCCAGGCCTACCGCCTTGGGTTGATTACACAGAACAGTTGACAGAGGCACTTTTATCATGTTCTTTTCCAAAATCCAGGCAAAGCCTTTGGCCAGCCGTTCTGTTCCCTCCCCCTGGTTCCCCTCTGAGCACCTTCTGTTTTCCCTGGAGGGGGGATCCGGCCGTCTACGGGGCCAATGGTATCCCCGGGAAAAGATGGATTCTGAGATTCCTTTTGCTGTGGTGCTGGGGGATATCCCCCTGGTTCTGACTCAGTCCAGCGGCTGCCCAACCTGCGAGAGCCTTCTGGCGGCGTTTCAAATGAGGATACGGAGATAGAGGATTTCTTTGTGGATTTTTTGATAAACTGTGACAACCGAACAAATCCTCTCCGTCGTATCGCTGACCATTATTGGGATTAAAAACCCCCGGGATAGACTGAAAAGCCTGTTCCGGGGGTTTTGCAATGGGTTATGGATCACTCTTTTTTGTTCAAAGCGGCCAAAATGAAACCGCCCAAAACCAACATCGGCAGAATGATCCGAAGCATCAGATAGCCGTTGGGATTAAAATGGATATTGGCATCGGCATAGAGGCCTACTATCCAGGCCAATACAGTAAAACCAAGGGCTGGGAACATTCTTTTCACCTCGCTGATTTCTGGTTTCGCCAAGAAGAAGGACCTGCTGTCAGGAGCACCCTTAGAGGGTCACTTTATGGAACACCTTTTTCCCCTTCTTGAGGACGACGCCGGAGCTGAGGCGGCCCGCATCCAGGGTGAGGTTGGGGTCCGTCACCTTCTCGTCATCCACCGACACGCCGCCCCCCTGGATCAGCCGCCGGGCTTCGCTTTTAGATGGGGCCAGGCCCGTTTTTACCATCAGGTCCATAACACCGATGGCGCCGTCGGTGAGGTCGGCTTCGGTGAGGGCGGTGGTGGGCATATTCTCATCCTGGCTCCCGGCGCCGAAGAGGGCCTTGGCGGCGGCCAGGGCCTTGTCCGCCTCCTCCTTGCCGTGGACGAACTTGGTCACCTCGTAGGCCAGAATCTCCTTCGCCTTGTTGAGCTGGCTGCCCTCCCAGCTCTCCATGGCCTCGATCTCCTCAATGGGCAGGAAGGTGAGGAACTTGAGGCACTTGATCACATCGGCGTCCTCCACGTTGCGCCAGTACTGGAAGAAATCGTAGGGGGAGAACTTTTCAGCGTCCAGCCAGACGGCGCCGCCCATGGTTTTGCCCATCTTCTTGCCGTCCTTGGTGGTGAGGAGCTGGAAGGTCATGCCGCAGACCTCCTCCCCCTCCACCCGGCGCACCAGGTCCACGCCGCCCAGGATGTTGCTCCACTGATCGTCGCCGCCCATCTGCATGGTGCAGCCATAGTCCTGGTAAAGGCGCAGGAAGTCGTAGCTCTGCATGATCATGTAGTTGAACTCGATGAAGGAAAGCCCCCGCTCCAGCCGGGATTTGAAGCACTCGGCGGTGAGCATCCGGTTCACCGAGAAATGGACCCCGATATCCCGCAGAAGCTCGATATAGTTGAGCTTCATCAGCCAGTCGCCGTTGCGGGCTACAATGCACTTGTCCAGGTCCACCAGACGGCCCATCTGGCGGAGGAAGCAGTCGGCGTTGGCGTTGATCTCCTCCGGGGTGAGCATCTTCCGCATATCGGTGCGGCCGGTGGGGTCCCCCACCATGGTGGTGCCGGTCCCCAGGAGAAGGATGGGGGTGTGCCCCGCCCGGATCATGTGGTTGATCACCATGAGCTGGAGGAAATGCCCCACATGGAGGCTGTCGGCGGTGGCGTCAAAGCCGATGTAGAAGGTGATCTTCTGGTTGTCCAGCTTGTCCCGGATCTTCTCGGGGTGGGTCATTTGGGCGATGAGGCCCCGGCGCTCCAGTTCTTCAAACAGCATACTCATTTTCGACTCTCCTTTTCCTTGTACACCGATACTTGCTTTCCCGTTTTCAGCATCCCCGGCGGCAAAGAAAAAATCCTCTGCGGCCGGATAAAACCGCAGAGGACGAATCAAGGATCCGTGGTACCACCTCAGTTCGGCGCCCTGTCGCCAGAAACGCCCTTTGGGGGTCCCCATGGGGAACCCCTGCGATGTAACGGTCGCACCCGGCCAGCCCTACTTCCTGGTTCAGGCGGCGGCTCCGGGATGTATTCCCAATCCCTTCCGGATCTGCTTTTTCACACCGGCCAAAAGCTCTCTGGGGGTCCGGGGAAAGGCGGTACTTGTTCCCTTCTCAGCCATTGCTATGTGGATTATAGACGAAACCTCCCGGGATGTCAACACCCCGGCGGCGGAAAAATTCAGTTCCCCGCCAGGGTCAGCATCTCCCGGGCGTTTTCCAGGGCAATATCGGTGATATTCTCCCCCGCCGTGATCCGGGCCAGCTCCTCCACCCGCTGCTCCCGGTCCAGCTCCTCCACATGGGTGTAGGTGCGGTCCTGCTCCACCGTCTTGTAGATGCGGCTGTGATGGGTGCCGTAGGCCGCCACCTGGGCCAGGTGGGTGACGCAGATCACCTGGCGGCTCCGGGCCACCTGGGAGAGCTTCAGGCCGATCTTCTGGGCGGCCCGGCCGCTGACCCCGGTGTCGATCTCGTCAAAGATGACGGTGTCCACCCCTTCCTTGTCCGCCAGGACGTTTTTGATGGAGAGCATCACCCGGCTCAGCTCGCCGCCGCTGGCGATTTTGGAAAGGGGCTTGGGGGCCTCGCCGGGGTTGGTGGAGATGAAAAACTCCACCCCGTCCCGGCCCGAAGGGCCCAGCTCCCGCCGGGTCATGTGGAGGGAAAGGCGTACCGCCGGCATATCCAGGTAGGTCAGCTCCTCCTGGACCTGGCGGATAAACCGCTCCCCCGCCTCCCGGCGCTTCTCGCTCAGGGCCTCCGCCAGCTTCTCGGCCTCCTCCTCCAGGGTGGAAACCTCCTGGCGGAGCTGCTCCGCCAGCTGGTCCGAAAAGGTCAGCTCCTCCAGCTCCCGGGCGCTCTTTTCGGCGTATTCCAGGATTTCCTCCACTGTGGAGCCGTATTTCTTCTTCAGCCGGTGGAGAAGGTCCAGGCGGTTTTCGATGCGGTCCAGCTGGCGGGGGTCGAAGTCCAGGTCGTCCAGATACCCCCGCACCGTGGAGGACAGCTCCTCCAGGTCGTAGCGCAGGTCCTGAACCTTGCTTTGGTATTCCGCCAGCTCCTGGATATACCGGGCGGCCTCCTCCAGCTCCTCCCCCAGGCTTTCCAGGGAGGAAACCACCCCTGCCCCCTCATCCCCGCCGGTGAGAAGGTCGTAGCTGTTCCCCAGGGCGGCGGTGATCCGCTCGGCGTTGCGGATCCGGTCGCGCTGGGCCAGCAGCTCCTCCTCTTCCCCCGGCTCCAGGGCAGCATCCTCGATCTCCGCGAGCTGGTACTGGAGGATGTCCTGGCGCTGGAGCTTATAGCTTTCGTCCATCTGGAGGCTGTCCAGCTTCTCCCTGGCCTCGGTGAGGCGGCGGTAAACCGCCCGGTACTCCTCCAGGTCCTTTTCCAGGCCCCCGAAGCCGTCCACAAAGCCCATATGCCGCTCCGGGGAAAGAAGCTCCTGGCTGTCCCGCTGGCCGTTGATGTCGATGAGCAGGGAGGAAACCTGCCGCAGCAGGGCGGTGGTGGCGGGACGGCCATTGATTTTGCAGCTTCCGCTGCCTCCCGCGTCCAGTTCCCGGACCACCATCAGCTGCCCGTCCTCGACGGGGTAGCCAAGCTCCTCCACCCGGGCCCGGACCTTCTCTGGCAGACCGCAGAAAAGGGCGGAAACCACCGCCTTCTGCTCCCCGCTGCGGATGATGTCCCGGCTGGTGCGGGCCCCCAGAACGGCGTTGATGGCGCTGATGAGGATGGTTTTCCCCGCGCCGGTTTCCCCGGTGAAGACATTGAGGCCCCGTTCCAGGCGGATGGAGGCCTGCCGGATCACCGCGATATTCTCAATATAAAGCTGGGAAAGCATTTGGGATCACCCGCCTTTTTGTATCAGGAGCGCCGGGAGGCCTTGGCCTTTGCCACGATGTCCTTGAGATAGTCCGCGAATTCCTCCGCCTGCCTTTGGGTGCGCAGCAGCAGGAAGATGGTGTCGTCCCCGGCGATGGTGCCCACCAGGCCGTCCCAGGTGCCGGTGTCCACCGCGACGCAGACGGCGTTGGCCATGCCGGGGAAGCATTTCACCACCACGAAATTCCCCGCGAAATCCACCGATTTGATGGACTCCAGGAACACATAGTCGATGTTGAGGGAGAGGACCTCCGGCTGCTTTTCCATGGGAAGGGTGTAGTAATAATTCCCCGTGGGGGAAAGGGCCTTCACCAGGCGCAGCTCCTTGATGTCCCGGGAAATGGTGGCCTGGGTGGCGTCGAAGCCGGCCTGGGCCAGATGGGACTGGAGCTCCTCCTGGGTGGTGATGGTGTTATTCTGTATAATGCTGAGAATCTTCTCCTGGCGCTTTGCTTTCATATGGTATCACCCTCTTTGCTTGATCTTGGCTGTCAGTATTTCGAAGAATTCATTTTCCCCGAAGCTGATAAACTCAGGCTCCAGCTTGGAGCGGCCCACCGTAACCGCCTGTCCCGGGGGGAGAAACGCCTTGTCCGCCCCGTCGGCGATGGCCTGGAGAGCGCCCTGGGAGCGGATGGAAATGGTCTTTTGCCCGTGAAAGACAATGGGGCGGATGGAGATGGAATGGGGACAGATGGGCACCATGACGATGGCCTGCAGGGCCGGATCCAGCACCGGGCCGCCTGCCGAAAGGGCGTAGGCGGTGGAGCCTGTCGGCGTGGAAAAGATCACCCCGTCGGCATAATAGTGGTCAATGAGCTTCCCGTTGCAGAATATCTCAAAATCCGCCAGGTTCTGCCCCGGGTCCTTGGTGAGGACGATGTCGTTGATGGCGAAGGGAAGAAGCTCCTCCCCGGTGTCCCGGCGGCTGACCCCGATGGCATATCGGCCCTCCCGTTGATAACGCCCCTCCTTGAGGCACAGCAGATAGTGCTCCAGGCCCTCCGGCTCGATCTGGGCCAGGAAGCCCAGCCTGCCCAGGTTGACCCCCACCACCGGGCGGCGGCTCTGGGCGGCATGGCGGGCGCTGTGGATCATGGTGCCGTCCCCGCCGATGGAAAGGAGAAGGTCGCAGCCCTCCGCGGCACGGATGGCGTCCTCCCCGGCGTTTTCCACCGGCCCGATCCCCGCCCCGGCGATGGGACGGTAATCCTTTTCCACCGCGGCGGCTGTCAGGCCCAGAGCCTCCATCCGCCCGCAGAGCTCCCTCAGCACCTCCCAGGTGCGGGGCTTTGTGAAATTGGGCATCAATAAAATCCGCATTTTCTCTCTTTCCTCCCGGCATCCGCCGGAATTATCGGTCCAGTTCCCGGTGGGATTCCTCCACCACCCGGGCGGCGTCCTCTGCCGCCACCTGGGAAGGGCCTTCCCCCTTCTCCAGAAGAAGCAGATACTCAATATTCCCCTCCGGCCCCTTCACCGGGGAAAAGGTCAGAGCCAGGGGGCGGAATCCCAGCTCCCGGGCGGCTTCCAGCACGCCGAGAATCACCATCCGGTGGGTGGCGGGGTCCCGGACGACCCCCTTTTTCCCCACCAGCTCCCGTCCCGCCTCAAACTGCGGCTTGACAAGGCATACGGCTTTACATCCATTTTTCAGCAGCCGCCAGGCCACCGGCAGCACCAGCTTCAGGGAAATGAAGGAAACATCCACCGAGATAAAATCCAGCTCCTCCGGCACCTGCTCCCGGGTGACATGGCGGATATTGGTCCGCTCCAGGTTCACCACCCTGGGATCCCCCCGGAGCTTCCAGGCCAGCTGGCCGTAGCCCACATCGATGGCGTAAACCCGGGCAGCCCCGTTCTGGAGCATACAGTCGGTGAAACCGCCGGTGGAGGCGCCAATGTCGGCGCACACCGCCCCCTCCAGAGAGAGGCCGAAGTCGGCCATGGCCTTTTCCAGCTTCAGTCCGCCCCGGCTGACATAGGCCAGGGTTTCCCCCCGGACCTCGATGCGGCTGCTTTCATCCACCTGCTGTCCCGGCTTGTCCGCCTTCTGGCCGTCCACATAGACCTGCCCCGCCATAATAAGGCCCTTGGCCCTGTCCCGGCCGCTTACCAGCCCTCTCGCCACCACGGCGGCGTCCAGCCGTTCCTTCAAATGCGCGTCCTCCTTCCGCGGTTCAGGGCTCCATCACCGAAGCGATCAGGATCCCCAGCAGCATTCCCCCCAGGACCTCCAGGGGGGTATGGCCCAGGTATTCCTTCAGCTCCTTCTGATCCCCGGGGGCTTCCCCGCCCCTCTCCTCGCAGCTTTCTTCAAGCTCCTCATTGATGATGTCAAACATCTTGCTGAAAATGATCTTGTTCAGCACCTTGGCCTGCTCCCCGGCGGCCCGGCGGACCCCCATGGCGTCATACATCACCACCATGGCAAAGACGAAGGTGAGCCCAAAAAGAGGGGAATCAAACCCCACCAGCTTGGCCATGGCCAGGGTCATGGAGCAGACCAGGGCGGAGTGGGAGCTGGGCATCCCTCCCGCCCCGAACAGACGCTCCAGGCGAAGCTCCCGGTAC
>CAJFUT010000284.1 GCA_904420255.1 uncultured Angelakisella sp.
GTCGGTGAGGGACCGCTCCAGGAACAGCCCCTCGCTGAGGCGGTCCTCCGGCACATAGCCGATGCCCAGCCGGTGGGCGTCCTGGACCGAACGGATGGAAACCTCCCCGCCGTCCATCTCGATGCGGCCCCGGGTCTTCCCGATGCCGAAGAGGGCCTTGGCCAGCTCGGTGCGCCCACAGCCGAGCTGCCCGGTGATACCCAGGATTTCCCGGGGCCACAGCTCAAAGGAAACGTCCTCAAAGGCGGGCCGCTGGGTGAGGCCTTCCACCCGAAGCAGGGGCCGCCGGGCGTCCGGGTCCTTTTCATAGACATAAGGAACGCTGGGAATCTCCCGGCCTGTCATGTGGTAGGTGAGGCTGTTCTTGTCAAAGTTCCGGATGCTGTCGTCCAGCACCTTTTTCCCGTTGCGGAGGATGGCGATGCGCTCCGAGATATTGAACACCTCCTCCAGCTTGTGGCTGACGAAGATGATGGCGATGCCCTTCTTCCTCAGGGTGTCGATGATGCCGTAGAGAGCCAGGATTTCCTTGTGGGTCAAGGCGGTAGTGGGCTCGTCCATCACCAGCAGCCGCACATCCTGGGCCAGGCCCCGGGCGATGGCCACAATCTGCTTGCCGGCCACCGGGAGCTGCCCCACCGGCTGGTCCAGGGGGAGCTCCACCCCGATCTTAGCCAGGGCCTGGGAGGCGACGCGGCGCATGGCGCTTTTATCAATCCATTTTTTCCGGTTGATGAACAGGTTGGAGATGGCAATGTTCTCCGCCACGCTCAGGTTTGGGAAGATGGAAAAATCCTGGTAGATGATCTGGATGCCCGCCTGGATGGACTCGGTGGGGGTAATGCGGCTCATGGTCCTCCCGTTCAGGACGATCTCCCCACTGTCCGCCTGGTAGACCCCGGAGATCACCTTAATAAGGGTAGATTTGCCGGAGCCATTCTCCCCCATCAGGCAGTAGGTTTCCCCCTCCCGAATGGAGAAGCTGACGTCGTCCAGGGCCTTAACGCCCCCAAAGGTTTTCCGGATGTTCCGCAGCTCCAGGAACACCGGCGGGTCGGCGGCCTGGGAGGATGCGATATCAGGACTGCTCATAACTGCCCTCCTTCCTGGGTCCGCCGGAAGGGCCACCCCGGCTGTCCGGGGCTCCTTCCGGCTGCCCTGATATGGATTGTGCGGCGGAAGAACCGCCGCACAACCCTGCTTATTGGCGTTTTTGTCAGCTCAGGTAGGGATCCTCGTTCATGTTCTCCAGGGTGAAGTCCATCCAGGCCTGGCCGTAAATGACCTTACCCTCCACCACAACGCTCTCATAGCCGGGGGCGCCCAGGTTGTCGCCGGTCTTCACCTCGCCGCCCTCCTTGACGATGCGGGCGGCTTCGCACATGGCGTAGCTGGCGGCATCGGTATCCCAGGAGCTGTACATACTGACAGCCCCGCTCTCCAGGTAGGGACCCACCGTTTCGGCAACGCTGGTGCCGATGACGAAGACCTCACCGATCTTGCCCGCTTCCTCCACAGCCAGGGCCGCGCCGGCGGGGTCGATGACCGAGCAGCCGATGATGCCCTTCAGGTCGGGGTAGGTCTTCAGCAGCTCCTGGGTCTTGGTGTAGGCGGTGTCGTGGTCCTCGTTGGACTCCACAAAATCCGCCACCAGGTACATATCGGGATATTTCTCCTTCTGATAAGCCACGGCGGCATTGGCCCACTCCATGTGGGTCTGGGCCTGGACCGAGCCCACGATGATGGCGTAGCCGCCCTCACCGCCCATCAGCTCCGCCAGAGCGTCGATGAAATGCTCGCCATAGGCTGCGTTCTGGAAGGCCTCCACATCGTAGTTCACGTTCTCGGCGGTGGGGGCCTCATGGCTGATGACGACGATGCCGGCATCCATGGCCTTCTTCATGGAAACCTCCAGAGTTTCGGTGGAGTTAGGCACCACCTGGATGACGTCCACACCCTCGGTGATGGCGTCCTCCAGGGCCTGGAGCTGCAGGGCGGCATCGGCGGTGGAGGGACCACTCTGATAGAAGGTGCCGCCGTGCTCCGACACCCAGCGTTCACCGCCGGGGATCATCCGATCAAACCAGGCCACGCCTACCAGCTTGGGAATGCTGACGATGGTCAGCCCCTCTCCTTCGGCCTGGGACTCAGAGGCCGCATCGGACCCGGACTCCACCGAGGCGGATTCAGCCTGGGAAGTGGTGCCGCCGGTGCTGCAGCCCACGGCCAAAACCATGACCGCAGCCAGGATCAGTGCCAAAATGCGTTTTTTCATCTTGTTTCCTCCTGTTCGTCTTAGCATGGATTTTTTACTGAAAATAGCTTGCTCCAAAAAGAAGGCTATTTTTTACACGATGCGGAAGTCCTTGACACGGCGGGCCATCTGGCTGTACAGCAGGGGGTCCAGGTCGCTGTCGGTGACGATGCAGTCCAGCCGCTCCAGCCCGCACACCTTCACCATGGCCACCTTGCCGTACTTGGAGCTGTCCGCCGCCAGGATAATCCTTCCAGCGGAGGCGCACAGCTTGGACTTGATGGAGGCCTCGGGCAGGGTGGTATTGGACACACCGAATTCCGGGTCGATGGCGTCGGCGGAGAGGAACAAGAGATTGACCCGGATGCTGCTGATCAGATCCTCCGCCAGACTCCCCACCACCACGTTGTAGTCCTCCCGCTTGACGCCGCCGGTGATGACCACCGTGGTGCTGGGGTCGAAGGACACCATGGTGGCGATGGCCAGGTCGTAGGTGAAAACCGTCAGGTTCTTTTTGGCGGCGATAGCCTTGGCGATCTGGAAGGTGGTGGTCCCGGAATCCAGGAAGAGGGTGTCCCCGTCCTGAACCAGCTGGGCGCAGCAGGCGCCGATGCGCCGCTTCTGGTCGATGCGGATGAGCATTTTCTCGGAATAGACGTGCTCATAGGAGGAGCTGTGGCGGATCCAGATAGCGCCGCCGTGGGTACGCTGAATCCGTCCCTCCCGGACCAGGATATCCAGGTCCCGGCGGATGGTGGACTCCGAAACCCGCAGGTCCGCCGCCAGGTCGCTGATCTTGGCGTTGCCCCGCTCCTCCAGGTAGGCGACCACCTTGTTGAGCCGTTCCGCCGGCATATCCACCCCGGCGCTTTCCAGATAATCCGACATCGCTCCCAGCCTTTCTCCCATCTTCCCGTTTATCATAGCACAGGCGTGATAACTTTCGCAATAATTTGAAAAGATTTGGAAAAGTTATCGTAAATTTTTTCTATTTTATCAGAAACCCCGCCAAAACATTTCACAATTTGCATAGTTTTTCAAAAAAAATCTTCCATCCCACCGGATTTACCCAAAGTGGGATGGAAGAAAACGCTGCTTACAGATTGGGGATGGCCTGAATCTCCCGGAACACCTCCACCAGCTTGGCGGCGGCGAAGTCCAGCAGCTTCCGGCCCTTTTCGGGGGTGCCCTTGGTGGCGTCCCCGATGACGCCGGTGGCGGTGATGTCCTTGGTGACCCAGCCCATGTTCACCGGGCCGAACACTGTCACATACTTGTTGCGGCGCATTTGCTCCGGCGGGAAGGTAGCCACCACCTGGCTCTCGTCCACCAGCTCGGGCCGCAGGGCCATCACCAGGCTGGTTTCCAGCTCGCAGGCGTGGAAGACGCCGTCCCGGGGGCTCTCCTGGATCTCCTTCAGGATGTCCGCCCAGAAATCGGTGAACCACCAGTCGATGACAAAGGGGCGCAGGCCGAAGTCGTCCCGCAGGTCCCGGGCGCAGGCGTTGAGAACGTCGGTATTGCCTCCGTGGGAATTGAACAGCACCAGCTTCTCAAAACCGTGGTGGGCGACGCTTTTGGCGATATCCCGCACCACGCTGGCCAGGGTATTCATGCTGAGGGTGAGGGTGCCGGAGAA
>CAJFUT010000285.1 GCA_904420255.1 uncultured Angelakisella sp.
CGTCAGATCCAGCTCATCCAGATTCAACTCCACTTCGATATGCTGCTTGGTGTTTAGTTTGGACAAAAGTACTACCGTCTCCACATGAGCCGTCCGGGGGAACATATCCACCGGCTGGACGGCCGTGAGCCGGTAGCCCTTTTTGGAAAGGACGGCGGCGTCCCGGGCCATGGTGGCGGGGTTGCAGGAAACCATCACCACCCGGGAGGGGGCCATCCCGGCCACCGCCTCCAGGGTGGCGGCGTCGCAGCCCTTCCGGGGCGGGTCCAGCACCACCACGGTGGGGAGGAGACCTTCCTCCCGGAGCTTCCCGGCGGCCTGTCCCGCGTCGGCGCAGAGGAACCGGGCGTTTTCCACGCCGTTTTCCCGGGCGTTCTGCTCCGCGTCCCGGACGGCGCTCTCCACCACCTCCACCCCGATGACCTCCCGGACCTGGCGGGCCATGGAAAGGCCGATGGTGCCGGCGCCGCAGTAAAGGTCCAGCAGGACGTCCTCCGGGGTGAGGCGGGCCAGCTCCGCCGCCTGGCGGTAAAGAAGCTCCGCCCCCCGGCGGTTCACCTGGTAGAAGGAGAGGGGGGAGATGTTCACCCGGACCCCGCAAAGGAGGTCCCGGATGGCAGAGGCCCCGAAAAGGACCCGGGTTTTGGGCCCCAGGATGACGTTGGTATTTTTGGTGTTGGTGTTCACCAGGATGGAGGAAATCTGGGGGCAGACGCTGAGGAGGGAGCTGACCAGGCTCTGGGGCTCGGGAATCCGCTCCCCGTTCACCACCAGGCAGACCATGACCTCCCCCGCGGCCTCCCCCCACCGGAGGTAGAGATGGCGGAAAAGCCCCTTCCCGGAGGCCTCGTCATAGGGCTCCTCGCCGCTGCGGTCGATGTACCGGCAGACCGCCCGGGCGATCTCCCCGAAAAAGGCGGGCTGCAGAAGGCACCCCTCGGCGGGGATGACGGTGTGGCTCCTGGGGGCGTAGAAGCCGCAGAAGGCCCCGTCCTTCCCCTTGGCGATGGGGTACTGGGCCTTGTTGCGGTAATGAAGCTCCAGGGGCGAGCCCAGAATGGGCCGCACCGGGGCGTCCAGGCCGCCGATCCGCCGGAGGCTGTCCCGGACCCAGCCCTCCTTCACCGCCAGTTCGGCGGGGTAGGAGAGGTGCTGGAGGGAGCAGCCGCCGCACCGGCGGCAGACGGGGCAGGCGGGCTCCACCCGCCCGGGCCCGGGCTCCAGCAGCTCCTCCACAATGCCGTAGCAGTAGGAGGAAAGGACCTTCACCACCCGCGCCGTCAGCCGGTCCCCCGGGGCCGTCCCGGGGACGAATACCGCCATCCCCTCAAAGCGGCCCACTCCGTTCCCCTCATTGGTCACCGACTGGATTTCCAGCGGGATCAACTGATTCTTTTTCAGCATCGCTTTTCCCTCCGGCCCCGGGAAAGTTTCCACCGCGTCCTTCCGCGCCGGAAAACCCTCCCGTTTTCTTTCCCATCTATTGTAGCAGAGGACGGCCCCGAGGGCAAGGAAAAGGCGGGACGGCCCAGGGCCTGTTTTTCCGGGGGGAAATATGCTATACTGTTCACGGATTCTTTGTGTAAGTGAGGTTGACGGTTTTGCAGATCACACTGGACCATGTGGGAAAGAGCTTCGGCAGCGACCTGATCTTTCAGGACGTCACCGCCAAAATAGAGGACCGGGACCGGATCGGCCTTGTGGGCATCAACGGCGCGGGGAAAACCACCCTGCTCAATATCATCGCCGGCTCCCTGGAGCCGGACCAGGGGACGGTGGCCCGGGGCAGCGGCCTCACCATCGGCTACCAGCGCCAGAATGCCGGGCTCCGAAGGGGGAACAGCATCCTGGAGGAAATGCGCTCGGTGTTTGCCGACGTCTATGAGCTGGAGGCCCGGATGCAGCAGACCGCCGAGGAGATGTCCCGGGACCCGGAAAACCCCGCCCTGGCCGACCGCTATAAGGAGCTGGAGGACCGCTTCCTGGCCCGGGACGGCTACCAGGTGCAGGTGAAGATCAATACAGTCCTCACCGGCATGGGCTTTGCCGAGCACGGCTTCGATAAGGCCATCGACAAGCTCAGCGGCGGGGAGCAGACCCGCCTTGCCATCGCAAAGCTCCTGCTGGAGCAGCCCAGCCTCCTGATCCTGGACGAGCCCACCAACCACCTGGATTTCAAGACCCTGGGCTGGCTGGAGGATTACCTGGCCGGCTACAAGGGGGCCCTGCTGGTGGTTTCCCACGACCGCTACTTCCTGGACCGCCTCTGCGGCAAGATCTGGGAGATGGAATATGGGGAGCTGACGGTGTTCCCCGGCAACTATTCCCGGTATGTGGAGCTGCGGGACGAGCGCAACGCCCGGCAGCAGAAGCTCTACGAGGCCCAGCAGGCGGAGATCGCCCGGCTCCAGGACTATGTGGACCGGAACCTGGTCCGGGCCTCCACCACCAAAATGGCCCAGAGCCGCCAGAAGATGATCCAGCGGCTGGAGGCGGAGCCGGCGGAAAAGCCCAAGGCCCGGATGAAGCCCCCGGTGATCCACCTCAACGAATACGCCGCCGAGCCGGTGAAGGACGTCCTCCTGGTGGAGGACCTGGATGTCCAGGTGGGGGAGGGTGAACGGCAGAAAACCCTCCTCACCGGGGTGGAGCTTTCGGTGGCCCGGGGGGATAAGGTGGCCATCATCGGCGGCAACGGGGCCGGCAAGACCACCCTTCTCAAGTGCCTGCTGGGCAAAAGCCCGGTGAACCCCGGGGCCCGGATCACCTGGGGCCGGGGGGTGAAGTCCTCCTACTACGACCAGGGCAGCGACCACCTGGACCCCAATCTGACGGTGCTGGACACCCTCTGGGAATACTACCCCAAAAGCTACGAAACGCCCCTGCGGAGTATGCTGGGAGCCATGGGCCTCAAGGGGGAGGACGTCTTTAAGCGGGTGGGGCAGCTTTCCGGCGGGGAAAAGGCCCGGCTGAAGCTGGCGGTGATCTGCCTTGCCAAAAGCAACGTCCTCATTCTGGACGAGCCCACCAACCACCTGGACCTGGGCACCAAGGAGGTGCTGGAGCAGGCCCTGGCGGAATTCACCGGCACCCTGCTGATGGTGTCCCACGACCGCTACCTCCTGGACCGCATCCCCACCCGGATCATCGAGGTGGAGGGCGGAAAGCTGCACCAGTACAAGGGCCGTTATTCCGATTACCTCCGGGAGGCCGCCGGACAGGCCGCCCCCTCCGGAAAAACTGAGGAAAAGCCGGAGAAGGAGCCTCCCCGGAAGGAATCCTCCTTTCTCCGGGGCAAGGAGCAGCGCCGGGCCGAGGCGAGGCGCCGCCAGGAATACGCCGAGGCGGAGAAGCTGGTGGCCCAGCTGGAGGCGGAGGTCTGGCGGCTGGAGCAGGAGATCGCCTCCCCGGAGGCGGCGGCGGATTACCTCCTCCTTCAGGACCTCTGCGCCCAGGTGGAGGAGAAGCGGGAGGCCCTCTCCAAGGCGGAGGACCGCTGGCTGGAGCTTTCCGAGGGCTGAGCCGGGGCCGGGCGCCCCGGGAAAGGAGGCGGCCATGGATATCGCGGCATATCTCCTGGACTGTAAAGGAATTTGCCTTTCCGCCCAGCAGCGGGCGGCGGTGGAGGCCCCGGTGGGGACCGTCCTGCTGCTGGCGGTGCCGGGAGCGGGCAAGACCACCGTCCTGGCCGCCAGGATCGCCCGGCTGCTGACCCAGGAGGGGGAGGTGCCGGAGGGCATCCTTACCCTGACCTTTGGCCGGGAATCGGTGCGGGACCTGCGCCGCCGGTGGGAAGCCCTGTTCGGGGAGCTGATCCCACGGCCTCCCGCCTTTTCCACCATCCATAGCCTTTGTTACCGCCTTTTGGGGGAGCGGGCCGCAGAGGAGGGGATCCGACTCCCGGAGCTTCTGGAGGAGGACTGGGAGGGGCAGGGAATCTTCGGTGATTTTTACCGCCGGGAAACAGGGCTCCCCCTGACCGGGGATGCTTTCCGGCGGATGAGAAACGCCATGGGCTACTGTGTCAACATGGAGCTTTCTCCCCGTCAGGCCCGGGCCCTGGACAGCCAGCTCCCCGGCTTTTCCCGGCTGCGGGAGGAGTACGCCGCCTGGAAGAGGGAAAACCACCGGATGGACTTTGACGATATGCTCCTTTCCGCCCACGCCCTTTTGCGGGAGGACCCCGGCTTCGCGGCAAGGGTCCGGGGCCGGTACCGCCACATCCTGGTGGACGAGGCCCAGGACCTGTCCCGCCTCCAGCACAGCATCATCCGGCAGATTGCCGGGGACAGCCTTTTCATGGTGGGGGACGAGGACCAGAGCATCTACGGCTTCCGGGGGGCGGACCCCCAGGGGATGGCCCGTTTTTGGCTGGGGGGTTCTCCCGTTCCGCCGGCGGCCCCGGATGTTTCCCAGCCTTCCGGCGCGGGGGCCGTCCCGGGGGACGGGGAAATTCCTGCCGCGCGATTGGCTCCAGGCCCCTGCCTGGCGGAAGCCCCGGCTCCCCCCCAATCCCCAGGCGCGGGGATCGTCCTGGGGGATACAGAAATTCCTGCCGCGCGATTGGCTCCAGGCCCTTGCCTGGTGGTGGAGGACAATTACCGCAGCACCGGGGCCATTGTGGCGGGGGCGAACCGCCTCATCGCCGGCAACCGCTGCCGATTTCCCAAGGCCATCCGGGCCTCTCGGGAAATGGGGAAGCCCATCCGGGTGGTGAGGGACCTGGGACTGGAGGAGGAGTACCAGGCGGCGGCCCGGCTGCTGGAAAAGCTGCCGGCGGGGGAAAGCTGCGCGGTGCTTTTCCGCGCCGGCTTCAGCGGCATCGGCCTGGGGTGGGTCCTGCGCCGCCGGGGTATCCCCTTTTCCTGCCGGGGGACCGGCCTGTCCTATTCCGCCGACCCGGTGACCCGGGAGGTGGAGGGCTTTTTCCGCCTGGCGGAGAATCCCGGGGACGCCCGGGCCTTCCGGCGGGTCTGCTTCAGGCTGGGGGAGCCTATCCCGCTGGAAACGGTGGGGCGGGTGCTGGCCGCGGAGCCGAAGGATATTTTGAAATACCTCCGGGACCAGGCGGACTATCCCCGGAAGAACCCCGGCCGCCTGGATTGGGTCCGGCGGGTTCTGCGGGGGATGCGGGGAAGGCCCCCTCTCCGGCAGCTGGACAGCGTCATGGACGGCCTGGGGTATCCCTGGTCCACGGCGGGGAAGGAAAAGGGCGGGGAGGCCTTTCTCTGCCAGAGGCTGGCCGTCCTGCGGGTCCTTGCCGCCCAGTCGCCGGATACCGCCGCCTTTCTGAAACACCTGAAGGAGGCGGAGGGGGTGCTGGACAGCCCGGGGGACCACCCCATCCTTCTCTCCACCGTCCATTCCGCCAAGGGGCGGGAGTTTGACCGGGTCATCATCCTGGACGCCCTGGAGGGGATTTTCCCGGCCTGCGACGCCATCCAGCACGGTGTCCTGGGATGGGACCAGCGGATGGAGGAGGAAACCAGGCTTTTCTACACCGCCATGACCCGGGCCCGGAACCGGCTGGTGATCCTGGCGCCTTCCCGGTTCCGGGGAAGGCCGCTGCCGCCGTCAAGGTTCCTTTCCGCCGCGGGGCTGGATGAGGACCGGCCCTAAAGGGGGCGGCGCCGGGCCGGAAAACAGCCGGGAACAGCGCCTCAGGAGGATTTTATTTTTCTAAGGCAATGGAACGGCTTCCAGGGGAAAAATGGTTGACAAAAGCTCCGGTATCTGATAATATAGTACAGTCGCTTGGAGTTGCTCGACTCTGCGGGTGTAGTTCAATGGTAGAATTCCAGCCTTCCAAGCTGGTTACGTGGGTTCGATTCCCATCACCCGCTCCATTTGATTACTCCGTCGCAACGGCGTATGGATCTGCGCTAGTAGCTCAGCTGGATAGAGCAACTGCCTTCTAAGCAGTAGGCCGGGGGTTCGAGTCCCTCCTAGCGCACCAATTTGATATGGTGGGTATAGCGCAGTTGGTTAGCGCGCCAGATTGTGGCTCTGGAGGCCGTGGGTTCGAATCCCACTATCCACCCCAAATCGAAAGAGATAGGATTAGGTGACAAAGAGGAGGCTCTTTTGGCCTAATCCTTCTTTCTATCTATTGGGCCGTAGCCAAGCGGTAAGGCACGGGACTTTGACTCCCGCATTCCGCAGGTCCGAATCCTGCCGGCCCAACCATATAGCGGGAACACTTTAGATCGGATGCGGATAAACCCGCATCCGATCGCCCTTTTCCGGGGTTTTTGTGTCCCAAATTTCA
>CAJFUT010000286.1 GCA_904420255.1 uncultured Angelakisella sp.
ACCGGAAGGTTCCCCGGGAGGAAATCCTCCGGCGCTGGCTGGACTACCAGGGGGAGCCCCAGCGCCTGGCCCTTCCCTCCGCCCCCAAGCAGTTTCTCCATTACTTTGAGGAAAACGACCGCCCCCAGCCCCGGCTGGACCGGGACCTGGAGGGGGGCATGGCGGTTTCAGTAGGGCGCCTGCGGGAGGACAGCCAGTACGACTATAAATTCGTCTGCCTTTCCCACAACACCATTCGGGGAGCCGCCGGGGGCGCCATCCTGACGGCGGAGCTGCTGGCCGCCAAGGGATACCTGGACTGAACAGCCCGGAGCCCATCCGGGATCTGCCGCTGGAACGGATACGGCGATTACGCCTCATTTAAGATTTACCGAAAGAACGTCCCCCGGATTGAACCTATCCGGGGGACGGAACAATCAGCCCGGCCCTTTCGGCGCGGGCGCAATTCTGAAGTATTCACAGGAGGAATAACATTATGGCCGATCAGCTTTCGGAGTTTTCACCGGAGAAACTGAAGTACCTGGGGCTGCTGGCCCAAAGCTACCCCAGCATCCAGGCCGCCTCCACCGAAATTATCAACCTGCGCGCCATTCTGAACCTTCCTAAGGGCACCGAGCATTTCATCAGCGATATCCACGGGGAATACGAATGCTTCACCCACATTCTCCGGAACGCCTCCGGCTCCATCCACCGGAAGATCGATGAGAGCTTCGGGGACAGCCTCACCGAGGACCAGAAGAACCTCCTGGCCACCATCATTTACTACCCGGAGAAGAAGCTGGCGGAGCTGCAGCGGCAGCGCCAGGTGACGCCGGCCTGGTACAAGGAGATCCTCTACCAGCTGGTCACCGTCTGCCGGGCCGCCACCTCCAAATACACCCGCTCCAAGGTGCGGAAAGCCCTGCCCGCCGACTTCCAGTACATCATCGACGAGCTGATCAACACCGATGAAAACAACCCCAACCGCCAGGAGTACTTCGAGCGGATTCTGGATACCATCATCCAGATCGACCGGGCGGAGGCCTTTGTGGTGGCCATGTGCAACCTGATCCAGCGGATGATCGTGGATAAGCTCCACATCATCGGGGATATCTTCGACCGGGGCTCCGGCGCCCCCGCCATCCTGGACGACCTCTGCCGCCACCACAACGTGGATATCCAGTGGGGCAACCACGACGTCCTTTGGATGGGGGCGGCCTCAGGGCAGCTCTGCTGCATCGCCAACGCCATCCGCAACTGCGTGCGGTACGGCAATCTGGACACCCTGGAGGAGGACTACGGCATCAATGTGCGGCCCCTGGCGGTGTTCGCCATGGAGCAGTATGGCAGCGACCCCTGCACCGCCTTCCTGCCCCTCCACGTGGAGCAGGAAGAGAACTTTGTCCCCAGCAGCCATGACGACTTCCAGGCGGCCAAGCTCCACAAGGCCATCACTGTGATCCAGCTGAAGCTGGAGGGGCAGCTGATCCTGGCCCACCCGGAATACGAGATGGAAAACCGCCTGCTGCTGGATAAGATCGACTTCCGCCGCCGGGTGGTGACCATCGAAGGGAAGCAGTACCCCATGAAGGACTGCTACTTCCCCACCGTCACCCCGGAAACCCCCTATTCCCTCACCTACGCCGAGCAGGAGCTGATGGAGCGGCTGAAAATCTCCTTCCTCCACAGCGAAAAGCTCCAGGCCCATGTAAAGTTCCTCTTTAAGCAGGGGGGGATGTACAAGGTCCACAACAACAACCTTCTCTACCACGGCTGCATCCCCATGGAGCCGGACGGCAGCTTCGCCGCCCTGGAGGTGGACGGCGTCCAGTACCGGGGTAAGGAGCTGCTGGACTACAGCGACAAGCTCTGCCGCCAGGGCGCCTTCGGGGTCGCCGGCAGCCAGGAGCGCCGCAACGGCCTGGACTTTATGTGGTTCCTCTGGTGCGGCCCCAAGTCCCCTCTCAACGGGAAAAACAAAATGACCACCTTTGAGCGTTACTTCATCGACGACAAGGACACCTGGACCGAAACCAAGGACGTTTACTACCGCTGCAGCGACGACCCGGAGGTGGCAAAGCGGATCCTGAAGGAATTCGGCATCGAGGACGACCACGCCCACATTGTCAACGGCCATGTGCCGGTGAAGATCCGCAAGGGGGAATCCCCGGTAAAGGCCGGCGGCAGGCTGCTGATCATCGACGGCGGCATCTCCAAGGCTTACCAGGCGGTCACCGGCATCGCCGGCTACACCCTCATCTCCAACTCCCACCAGCTCTACCTTTCGGAGCACCACCCCTTCTCCAGCATTGATACCATCGTCCGCAACAACAGCGATATGCAGTCCCGGATCGTCCCTGTGGACACCTACCCGGAGCGGATCAAGATCTGCCACACCGACGATGGTAAGAAGATTCAGGAGAAGATCGACGACCTGCTCCTCCTCCTCCAGGCCTACCGC
>CAJFUT010000287.1 GCA_904420255.1 uncultured Angelakisella sp.
CGCAAAAATTTCTGGAACAGTTGACTTCCCGCTTCGGAATGGTTAAACTAAGAGCAGACACCTCAATCAATTCAACCCGGGAGGACCGTGCCATGGAGCAGAACGAAAAGATGGAAAAGGACGTTATCAGCCTTCTGGACGAGGACGGCAAGGAACACGAATTCGAGATTCTGGACGCCCTGGAGCTGGACGGCTGCCAGTATATGGCCCTCCTCCCCCTCTACGGCGAGGACGAGGCCCAGGAGGCCCTGGACGACAGCGGCGAGCTGGTGATCCTCCGGGTCAGCGACGAGGAGGACGAGGACGGCGAGCAGTACCTGGACGTCATCGAGGACGAGGAGGAATTCAACCGGGTGGCGGATCTCTTCATGGGCCGCCTGGAGGACTATTTCGACTTTGAGGAGGGGGATGGGGAATAACCCCGCCGCCCTACCGCCTGCGGTGTGCGTGATTGCCGGTTAATATAATCCAACACTTATGAATCGGGAGCCCCCGCTCCGAAGTGGATTGCAGACCTCCCGGCCCCCGGCCGGACGAAGGGAGCGAGAAGCCTAGGGCAGGCACCCACCTGTCGGAAGACGGGTTTTATCATCCGGTGTAACGGCATTGCGGGTTTTTTGAACCGAAACAGCCTGGGGGCACGGGCCTCCGGGCTGTTTTTCTGTCCCGGCGGGCCGTTTCGCCGGGCTTTCCGGGCCGGCCCCGGATAAACAGGCCCCTTTTCCGGCAGAATAACCGGGAAGGGGGCGTTT
Source organism: uncultured Angelakisella sp. (assembly GCA_904420255.1). Classification (GTDB taxonomy): domain Bacteria; phylum Bacillota; class Clostridia; order Oscillospirales; family Ruminococcaceae; genus Angelakisella. The sequence continues at coordinate 753 of CAJFUT010000287.1, forward strand.
TTGATGGGCAAAAAATGGCTGGCCGCCGCAGGCGGCGTGGGGGTGGGGCTGCTCAACGGCCTGCTGGGGGCCGGGGGCGGCATGGTCACGGTGCCCCTGCTGGAGCTGCTGGGGGTGCGGGGGAAGCGGAGCCACGCCACCAGCCTGGCGGTGATCGTCCCCCTCTCCTTTGTGAGCGCCTGGCTCTACTGGCGGCGGGGCTGGTTCTCCCCGGGGGAGCTGCTCCCCTTCCTCCCCGGGGGGCTGCTGGGGGCCTGGGCGGGGGCCGCCCTCCTCCCCCGCCTCAACACCGCCTGGGTCAAGGCGGCCTTCGGGCTGCTGCTCCTCTGGGCCTCCTGGCGGCTGCTGCTGGGGGGCTGAGGGGAAGTCCGGTTCTGAAATCAAAGGAGGTGCTCCCGGCTATGGAGCTTTTCATTTCCACCCTGGTGGGGGCGGCCGCCGGCGCCCTGGGGGCCATGGGCCTGGGGGGCGGCGGGGTGCTGCTCCTCTGGCTGGCCCTTTCCGGCGCCGACCAGCTGGCCGCCCAGGGGCTGAACCTGGCCTTCATCCTGCCGGTGGGCCTCCTGGGGCTGTGGTTCCACCGGAAAAACGGCCTGGCCGCCTTCCGGGTGGCGGTCCCCATGGTGCTGGGGGGCCTTTTGGGCCTGGGGGGCGGGGTCTTGCTGGCGGGGCGGCTGGGGAGCGCCCTCCTTTCCCGGCTGTTCGGGGGGCTGGTGGGGATCATCGCCCTCCGGGAGCTCTGGAGCGCCCGGGGGCTTTTCCGGAAAAACGGCTGGGGGCTGCGGGCCAAATCTTCACAGGACCCCCCTGCATAAAGCGCCCCCTGGGGTGAAAACTAAAGCCAAGCAGACCGGCCGCCCCGTCAGGCTGTGCGGGGGGCGCCCGGCGGCTGCCAGACCCGGGAGGGCCGGGCCCTCCCCTCTGCCCCACGCCGGCGGCATCGCCCCCGGCGGGTCCAAAAAATTTCCGGCGCACAGCGGAGAAAAGGAGCGAATCATTGCCATGCCAAACAACAATAGAATCACAGGGTTCATAAAGGCCAAGGGGTTCTACATCGCCCTCGCCCTATGCATCGTGGGGGCCTCGGCGGCCGCCTGGGCCACCGCCGCCCGCACCCTGGACAGCATCGAGGAAAACAACCGCCAGATCGTGGAGCAAGGAATCAGCGGAGAGGAGAAACCGTCATGGAGCAGTTCATCCGCGGCCGAAAGCGCCGCCGAGGAAGCGAGGAAAAATACCTCCGGGGTCGAAAAGCCGTCCTCGGCCTCCTCCTCTGCGCCGGCCTCCTCCTCTGCCTCCAGTCCTTCCTCCGGCTCCGCAGGGGCCTCCTCCGGGCAGGCCGGGCAGCAAGGCTCGCGGACCTTTGCCTATACGCTGCCTTTGGAGGGCGGTAAGGTGCTCGCCCCCTACAGCGGCGGGGAGCTGGTGAAGAACCAGACCCTCAACGTCTGGCGCACCCATGACGCCGTGGACATCGCCGGGGAGAAGGGGGCCAAGGTCCTTGCCGCCGGGGACGGGGAGATCGTGGCCGTCAGCAACGACCCCCTCTGGGGCGGCATGGTCCAGATCAAGCACCCCGACGGCTACACCTCCTCCTATTCCGGGGTGGACCTGCTGGCCACCCTCCAGGCGGGGCAGCAGGTGACGGCGGGCCAGGAGCTGGGCACCCTGGGGGACATCCCCGCCGAGATCTCCTCTGAACCCCACCTCCACTTCGCCCTCTCCCAGGACGGCCGGGCGGTGGACCCCGCCGTGGTGCTGGACGAGCTGGCCTGATTTCCCCCAAAAAGAAGGAAAACGCGGAAATTGCCGCCGGTGGCGGCTATTTCTGCTTCCCTTTTTCCCCCGCCCGTGGTACAATAGCAATAACAGAAGTTGTATAAAAAGACGGTGGGCACATCAGAAAACTTTGGTTTTTCTGCGTCAGCAGAAAAACCGCGCAGCGCCAGGAATCCTGGGAAAAACGGCCAGCTGCAAGACGCCGACCCGCAGGCAGCCTTGGTGGCTGGCAAGGGACGGCAACGCAGCAGATGGCTGTTTTTCCGGAAATTCCCGGCAAAGTTTTCTGATGGGCACACCGCGAAGGGAGTGAAAATTTGGAGGCCATTATCTGCACCCAGCCGGATTCCCCCAAATTCGACTCCCTTCCCACCTACAAGATCACCTGCTACCCCCTGGAAAAGCGGGATTACAAGCCCTTCGCCCAGGCCCAGGTCTGCCTGACCCCCGTGAGCCTGGTGCTGCGGCTCTGGGCCTTCGAGGCCCACCCCCGCCCCTTAAGCCGGGTGGAGGCCGCCTTCACCGCCCGGCACAGCCCCGGCCTCCTCTCGGTGGCGGCCTGGGCCGACGGGCGCTGGAGCTGCCTGCTGCGCACCCCCGGCGGGGACCGCCCCCTGGACGCCATCGCCCACGCCATGGCCGGGGAGGACCTCCAGGGGGTCTACTGGGGGGCCCAGGTGGACATCCCCCGCCGCCTGGCGGAGGAGGCCCTGGGGACGGGGGAGCTGGCGCCGGGGTCGGTGCTGCTGGGCAACTTCTACAAACGCAGCCGGGACCCGCAGAAGCCCCATGACGGCTCCTGCTGGCCCGCGGATTTCGCGGGGGGGAAGGAATACGCCCTTTCCTCCCTGGTCCCCTTCCGGGTGGCGCGCTGCTGAGGGGGCCGAAGGGACAAGAGAAGCACAAGGAGGCAGGACTTATGAAACTCATCGGTAAACTCGCCGCCCTGGCGGTGAAGCTGGCGCTGCTGGCCACGGCCATCGTGGTCGTCTCGGAGGCCCTGGACCTCCTGCGGGAGAAAAACCAGGCCCGCTACCTGGTGGACGAGGACTTTACGGATTGACACGGAAAGGGCCCCCGGTTCGGCGAAAGCTGAACCGGGGGCCTTTCTCTGCCCTCTCCCCGGAGGGGGCCTCAGGGCCGGCCCAGCCCCTGGGACAGGCGCCGGGTGAGCCCCGCCGCCAGGAGGGCCTTCAGCAGGTCGAAGGGGATGAAGGGCAGGCAGGCCGCCATGGCCGCGGCGGCGAAGGAGCGGTCCATATAGACGGCGAACCAGGCCGTCCCCAGAAGGTAGCAGGGGATGAGGGCGGCGGCCATGGCCCAGAACCGCCGCCAAAAGGACCCGCCCCCCGCCAGGCGCACCAGCCGGGCGGTGAGCCAGGCCATGACGGGGTAGGCCATCAGGTAGCCCCCGGTGGCCCCCAGGAGGGCGGCGGGCCCCCCGGCGAAGCCGGCGAACACCGGCACCCCTACCGCCCCCAGCAGCAGGTAGCACAGCAGGGCCAGCAGGGCCGCCCCGGGCCGCAGCAGCCCCCCGCAGAGGAACACCCCCAGCACCCCCAGGTTGAAGGGGACGCCGGGCATGGGCACCACGATCTGGGAGAGGACGGCCATGGCCGCCGTAAAGAGGGCGCAGAGGACCAGTTCCCGGGTGGACAGCTTTTTCATGGGGCAGCACTCCTTTCTTCGCTACCCCATCAGGATACCCGGAAACGGGCCGATTGTCAACTATCAATTTATTTTTAGTTTACAATAATTCCGGAAAGGGCTTTTTTCCCGCAATTCCGGGATTTTTTCCCGCCGGGGCTTCCCTTTCCCCTGCCTTAGTGATATAATCTAAAAGTTAAAGTGGAATTTTGTGTATCATTGCCCCTCCCCGGAGGGGACTTTTTAAGGAGGACTCCAGAATGAAACGGCAAGACCTGAGGAACATCGCCATTATCGCCCACGTGGACCACGGCAAGACCACCCTGGTGGACGAGATGCTCAAGCAGGGGGGCACCTTCCGGGAAAACCAGGCGGTCCAGGAGCGGGTGATGGATTCCAACGACCTGGAGCGGGAGCGGGGCATCACCATCCTGGCCAAGAATACCTCCACCACCTATAAGGGCATCAAAATCAACATTGTGGACACCCCCGGCCACGCCGATTTCGGCGGCGAGGTGGAGCGGGTCCTCAAGATGGTGGACGGGGTGCTGCTGCTGGTGGACGCCGCCGAGGGCCCCATGCCCCAGACCCGCTTCGTGCTGGAGAAGGCCCTGGCCCTGGGGCTGCGGGTCATCATCATCATCAACAAGATCGACAAGCCCGACGCCCGGATCAAGGAAGTGGTGGACGAGGTGCTGGAGCTCTTCATGGACCTGGGGGCCACCGACGAGCAGCTGGACAGCCCCACCGTCTTCTGCTCCGGCCGGCAGGGCACCGCCTCCTATTCCCCCGAGGTCCCCGGCGCCGACCTGGTGCCCCTCTTTGACACCATTGTAAACTATGTGCCCGCCCCCGAGGGGGATGAAACCCTCCCCCTCTCGGTGCTGGTTTCCAGCGTGGAGTACAGCTCCTTTGTGGGGCGGATCGCCGTGGGCCGGGTGGAGACCGGCTCCATCCGGGTGGGCCAGGAGGTGGCGGTCTGCGATTACCACGACCCCGCCGTCTCCGGCAAGGGGAAGATCACCGCCCTCTACCAATACGACGGCCTCAAGAAAACCCCGGTCCAGGAGGCCACCGTGGGGGACATCGTGGCCTTCTCCGGCATCGAGAACATCACCATCGGCAACACCGTCTGCGACCCGGCCCGGGTGGAGGCCATCCCCTTTGTGAAGATCAGCGAGCCCACCATGGAGATGACCTTCTCGGTGAACGACAGCCCCTTCTGCGGCCGGGAGGGGAAATGGGTCACCTCCCGCCAGATCCGGGACCGGCTCTACCGGGAACTTCTCAAGGACGTTTCCCTCCATGTGGAGGACACCGACAGCGCCGACAGCTTCCGGGTGCTGGGCCGGGGGGAGATGCACCTCTCCATCCTCATCGAGACCATGCGCCGGGAGGGGTACGAGTTCCAGGTGGGAGCCCCCAAGGTGCTGTATAAGGAAATTGGCGGCAAGCGCTGCGAGCCCATTGAGGAGCTGGTGGTGGATGTGCCGGAGGAATACATGGGCAGCGTCATGGAGAAGATGGGCTCCCGGAAGGGGGAGCTCCAGGCCATGCAGCCCAAGGGCAGCCGGATGGAGCTGCGGTTCCTGGTGCCGGCCCGGGGGCTTTTCGGCTACCGCAGCGAGTTTTTGACCGACACCCGGGGCGAGGGGATCATGTCCTCGGTGTTCCACGACTATGAGGAATACAAGGGGGACATCAGCGGCCGCCAGAGCGGCTCCCTCATCGCCTTTGAAACGGGGGAGGCGGTGGCCTACGGCATCTATAACGCCCAGGAGCGGGGGATGATGTTCATCGACCCGGGCGAGAAGGTCTACGCCGGCATGGTGGTGGGCTCCAATCCCAAGGGGGACGACATGACGGTGAACGTGTGCAAGAAAAAGCACATGACCAACACCCGGGCCTCCGGCTCCGACGACGCCCTGCGCCTCATCCCCCCCAGGCACATGAGCCTGGAGGAGTGCCTGGAGTTCCTGGCCCCGGACGAGCTGCTGGAGGTCACCCCCAAGAGCATCCGCATCCGCAAGAAGATCCTGGACCACGCCGAGCGGATGAAGGCTGCCGCCAAGAAGAAAAACTCCTGAATCCGCTGCGCGGAGCTTTCTCCAGAGGTCCCAAGGGGTTCCCCCTTGGGGCCTCTTTTTTTGCTGCGCAGCGCCTTTTTTGCGTCCGTGAGAGAAGCGCCTTCATGGCGGAAGGTTGTGCGCCGCTCCCTGAGCATATCACTTGGGATTCAAAAGGCGATTTTTTATCAGCCCAAGTTGAGCGGCGCACCTGCTTTCGCTCCCCGAAACGCTACTAACGTCGTTGCCAGCGGGGGCCAC
>CAJFUT010000288.1 GCA_904420255.1 uncultured Angelakisella sp.
GGCCACGGCGGGGGTGGGCACCACCCCCAGGGAAACGCAGTCCGCCCCCCCGGCGCAGAGGCCCGCCGCCAGGGCGGCCTCCACCATATCCGAGGAGATCCGGGTATCCTTGCCGATCAAGACCCGGGGGCGCCTCTCCCCCAGCCGCTCCCGGAGGACGGTGGCAAGGGCCTGGCCCACCTGGACAGCCCGCTCCACCGAAAGGTCCCGGTTGGCAACCCCCCGGATGCCGTCGGTTCCAAACAATCTTCCCATAGGGCACGCTCCTTTTCTTCAGTCGTTCAGGAGGCTGAGCTGGGCTCCCTCCGCCCGCCCCGGCGCCGGCAGCCCCAGGTGCTCATAGGCCCTGGCGGTGACGCAGCGGCCCCGGGCGGTGCGGCTGAGGAAGCCCTCCTGCATCAGGTAGGGCTCGTAGACGTCCTCGATGGTCACCGCCTCCTCCCCCACCGCCGCCGCCAGGGTATCCAGCCCCACAGGGCCCCCGGCGTAGGCGGTGATGATGGTCCGGAGGATCCGCCGGTCGATGGCGTCCAGCCCCATGGGGTCCACCTCCAGGCGGTCCAGGGCCTCGGCGGCGATGGCGGCGGTGATCTCCCCGTCCCCCATGACCTGGGCGAAATCCCGCACCCGCTTTAAGAAGCGGTTGGCGATCCGGGGGGTGCCCCGGCTGCGGCGGGCCAGCTCCCAGGCCCCGGTGGGGTCGCAGGGGATGCCCAGGATGCCGGCGCTCCGGGTGATGATCTGGGCCAGCTGCTCCGGGGTGTAGAGCTCCAGGCGGAAAATCACCCCGAACCGGTCCCGGAGGGGGCCGGTGAGCTGCCCGGCCCTGGTGGTGGCCCCCACCAGGGTGAACCGGGGCAGGTCGATGCGGATGGACCGGGCCGAAGGGCCCTTGCCCAGGATGATATCCAGGGCGTAGTCCTCCATGGCGGGGTAGAGCACCTCCTCCACGCTGCGGTTGAGGCGGTGGATCTCGTCGATGAAGAGGATGTCGTTTTCCTCCAGGTTGGTCAGGAGGGCCGCCAGGTCCCCGGGCTTTTCAATGGCGGGGCCGGAGGTGGTGCGGATGTTCACCCCCATCTCGGCGGCGATGATGGTGGCCAGGGTGGTCTTGCCCAGCCCCGGGGGGCCGTAGAGGAGGACGTGGTCCAGGGGCTCCCCCCGGAGCTTGGCGGCCTCGATAAAGACCCGGAGGTTCTCCTTGGCCTTGTCCTGGCCGATGTATTCCGCCAGGGTCTTGGGCCGGAGAGAATTTTCCGCCTCGCTGTCGTCCCGGATGTACTCGCTGGTGACAATGCGGTTTTCAAAATCGCTGTCCTTGTCGAACATCCCCACGGCTTACACCCCCCTTGAAAGTTTCCGCAGGGCCCCCTTGATGAGGCCCTCGGCCGGCAGCTCCGGGTCCAGCCCCGCCACGGCGGCGGCGGCCTCGCTCTGCCCATAGCCCAGGGACACCAGGGCGGCCACCGCCTCCCCCTGGGGGGAGGCCTCCCCGGCCCCGGCCAGCAGCTCCAGCCCCGGCAGCCCGGCCCCGGCGGCGCCGCCGGCCAGCTCCTCGGTGGTGACCTTGTCCCGGAGCTCCAGGATGATCCGCTGGGCGGTCTTGGGCCCCACCCCGGGGGCCTTCACCGCCTTGGCGTCCCCGGCGGCGATGGCCAGCATCAGCCGCTGGGGGGTGGTGGTGGAAAGGATGGCCAGGGCCGCCTTGGGCCCCACCCCGGACACCCCGATGAGGAGCCGGAAGCACCGCAGCTCCTCCTCGCTGAAAAAGCCGAACAGCTCCAGGACGTCGTCCCGGAGGTAGAGATGGGTCAGGAGGGTCACCGGGTTCCCCCGGGAAGGGAGCTTCGCCAGGGTGCTGGTGGTGGTGGCGCAGCGGTAGCCCACACCTCCGGCCTCCACCACCGCGAAGCCGTCCCCGACGGCAATGAGCTTTCCCGTGACGCTGTAGATCATCCTTCGTTCTCCTTATCCTGATCTGTTTCCCCGGCCCTTGGGCCGCCTGGGAAACATGAAAATCATTCCACGCTCCCCGAAGCGCCCCTAGCGGAGCCGGAGGTTCTTCTGGAAAAGCTGGGACCCCCCCACGTTGCCGTGGCAGATGGCGATGGCCAGGGCGTCGGCGGCGTCGTCGGGCTTGGGGACCTCCCGGAGGTTCAGGAGCCGCTTGGTCATCTCCATCACCTGGCGCTTTTCCGCCACCCCGTAGCCCACCACCGCCATCTTCACCTGCATGGGGGTGTACTCATAGACCGGCAGGCCGTGCTGCTGGCAGCACAGGAGGATGACCCCCCTGGCCTGGGCCACCCCCATGACGGTGGTCTGGTTGTGGGTGGCGAAAAGCTGCTCCATGGCCACGGCGTCGGGCCGGTACTTTTCCAGGGCTACCGTAAGCTGGTCATAGATGGTCTGCAGGCGCCGGCCCATCTCCTCCCCCGCCGGGGTGGTGATGGCGCCGTAATCCACCAGGGCGTACTTCCCCCGGGCACAGTCCACCACGCCGCAGCCTGCGATGGCGTAGCCGGGGTCGATGCCGAAGACCCGCATCCCCTCTGCCCTCCCTTTTTCCAAACACCTGATTTGACCATAAGTATTTTTATTATAGCATATCCCCGGGACCTTGTCAGTATCTCACAACCATTATTCTGGGGATTCATGGAATATTCACAGAATTGCGGCAAATCCCCGGGAACCGGGAAGAAAATCCAAAAATAGGGCTTGATTTTTCCCCCGATGCTGTGTATAATGTAAAAGCTGTCAATTCTTCGCACAGCTTCCGGGCGGTTAGCTCAGCTGGAAGAGCACCTGCTTGACGTGCAGGGGGTCAGGGGTTCAAGTCCCTTACCGCCCACCAAACAAAAATGGAACCGGCTTTGGCCGGTTCTTTTTTATTTGGCGGGCCCTCACCCGTCCAGGGCCTCCCGCACCCGGCGGAGGGTTTCCTGGGCCGCGCGGCATTCCTCCTCCAGCTCCTGGTACTGGCGCAGCAGCTTTTGATGCTCCGCCACCGGCACGCACCCCTCCGGCTGCTGGGGGCTTTCCCCGAAGCCGTTGAGCCCCGCTCCCCGGATGATGGCGGGGTAGTCCTTCCGGGCC
>CAJFUT010000289.1 GCA_904420255.1 uncultured Angelakisella sp.
GGACAGGGGCAGCGCCAGGCCCATGAGGAGCAGATAGGCCAGGGCGTAATCCGCGCCGCCAAAGACCGGGCCGGCGAGGGCCATGGTGATGGGGAACCAGGCCAGCATCGTGACGCCCAGGGCCAGCGCCGCCGCCAGAATCAGGGCCAGCAGCCGCGCCAGGGCCATGTCCAGGGGGGAAACCGCCGCTTCCACCAGGGCGTCCGCCCGGCAGCGTCCGGCCCGGTCCAGCTCGAACACCGTCAGCAGGCCCAACAGGATGCCGCCCGCCGCGCCGCCGGCTATGGCGGGATTGGCCAGATAGGCGGAAAGCACGGTGCCGGCGGCAGCCGGCTTGTAGAGGATCAGCCCCGCCGCCGGGGAAGCGGCCGTCAGGAGGATCACAAGCCAGACCCGGCGGCTTCGGAGCAGCCGCCCCAATTCCAAGGGAAAGAGCCGTATCGTATTCATTGCGCCGCCTCCCTGGAGATGAGGTAGAGGTAAGCGTCCTCCAGGGAGGGCTCCGCCTGCCGGGCGCGGGCCGGGAGCCGGTTCCCCACCGCCCGGCAGCGGATACCCCGGCTGGTGTTGACCCGGGCGGTGATGCGGAGGCCCGGTTCCGGGGCCGCCTCCCCCTCCCAGAAGGTCCCCACATGGCCCTCGGCGGCCTGGATGAGCTGTTCCGGCGTCCCGGAGAACAGAATCCGCCCGTGGTTGATGACCACGATCCGGCCGCACACCGACTGGACGTCCTCGATGATATGGGTGCTGAGGAGCACCAGCCGGTCCTGGGCCCTCCGGGAGAAGAGGTTGCGGAAGTGGATGCGCTCCTCCGGGTCCAGCCCCACCGTGGGTTCGTCCAGGATGAGGAAGGGGGGATCCCCAAGAAGGGCCTGGGCGATCCCCACCCGCTGGCGCTGGCCGCCGGAGAGGGTGCGGATTCCGGCCCTTGCCTTCTCCTCCAGGTTCACCGCCCGGACCGCCTCCCGGACGGCGGCCCCGGCATTCCCAAGCCCCTTGAGGGCGGCCATGTATTCCAGGAACTGGGTCACGGTCAGTTCGTCAAAGAGGCCGAAATCCTGGGGAAGATAGCCCAGCCGGGCCTTCAGCATCCGCTCCCCCCGGGGCAGGGGAACCCCGTCCGCCAGGACGCGCCCCTCTGTGGGCAGCAGGGCGGCCGCCAGCAGCTTGATCAGGGTGGATTTGCCCGCGCCGTTGGGCCCCAGGAGGCCGGTGAGGCTGGGGGATTTCAGGTCCAGGTTCAGCCCCCTTAACGCCTGCTTCCCGTTGGGGTAGGTCATGCTGACGTTTTGAATGTTGATCTCCATATTGCCTTGTTCCTTTCCGTTTGGGATGGGAAAAGGATACCAGGGCCGTATGGAGCGGACTTGGAGAAAATATGTGTTTTTGATGGAGAAAGGAAAAGGCCGCGGGCCCTGTCGGGGGCCTGCGGCCTTCGCTTACAGAATAAACGCCAGCGCCATAGCCGTGTAGGAATACCCGGCGTTTCGTCCCAGCAGCAGATAGATGCCGCCGTAGAGCAGCGAAAAGGCCATGGTCCCGAGGCCGGCCTGCAGGCTGCCTTTGCTCAGGATATGGACCGCGCCCCAGGTGCAGCACAGCAGAAGGCCGCCGAAGGGGATGGGACTTTGGCGGCCCAGCAGGCCCTCGGCGAAGGCCTGCCCGAAGGCCACGATCAGCAGAACCAGCCCAACCTCAAAAAGGTAATAGAGGTACTGGAAGAAGAAAAGCGCCCAGCCCTTTTCCTCCAGCTCGCCGAGGATTTTCAAGGTGCCCCAGTCCAGGGCGTTCAGGGCCACGCACACCCCGGCCAGCGCGGCGGCGCCCAGGATACCGGCCGGTTCCGGCCTGCCGGAAGGCGCCGGGTTGAAGCGGAGCTTTTTCCTGGAAAAATAAATCAGCAGGGCGGCGGCAGCGCCCCAGCAGAAGCAGGTCAGCAGCCAGTGGGCGATTTGCTCGGCGCCGGTGTATTCCCCGAGGCTCTTGTGCCCCATCCAAAGCGGCTCCACGAGTCCGGCCAGCAGCAATTCCAGCCCAAGGCCCCCGAAGGCGTAAAGGGCGTACCAGAGATAATCCCAGGCTTGTTTTTTCCCAGCTTCCATGGGGTCAGGACCTCCCTTTCGGTTCTTTTCAAAACTGCCGCCTTCCGCGGGCAAAGGCAGCCGGCTGCCGGCACAATTTTACCCCATCGGGAAGGAAAAGTCCATATCCTTCCGTCAGGCGGGAAAAACCGCCGCCGCCCTGACCCCGTCGGCGGTATTCTCAATGGTGCATTCCGCCCCGTGGCGGTCCAGGATCATCTTCACCAGGTAGAGCCCCAGGCCGCTGCCCCCGGTGGCGCGGCTCCGGGAGCCATCCTCCCGGTAGAAGGCCTCAAAGAGATGGGGCAGGGCCTCCTCCCTGATGCGCGCGCCGGTGTTCTCCACCGTCAGGGCGGGGCGGCCCTCCCGCAGCCCGCACCACACCCGGATTTCCGCGCCGGCGGGGGAGTAGAGGGAGGCGTTGGAAAGGAGGTTCCCCACCGCCCTCCCCAGCAGGGAGGGGTCCCCGGTGACGGCGGTCCCCGGCGCCAGTTCCTTCACCAGCCGCTGGCCCCGCTGCTCCAGCAGCCCGGCGTCCAGGGCCAGCTGCCGCTCCACCAGGGCGGACAGGTCCAGGGGCTCCCGCCTGGCGGCCGCGGAACCGGCCTCCATCCGGGAAAGGGCCAGCATTTCCCGGATCAGGCCCTCCATCCGGCCTACCGTCTGGAGGGAGCGGAGCAGGTATTTGTCCCGGTCCCGGTAAACCCCCACCCCCTCCAGCATCCCGGCAAGCTGCCCCTTCAGGATGGTCACCGGCGTTTTCAGCTCGTGGGAGGCGGCGGAGAAAAAGGCTGCCCGCCGGCGGTCCAGCTTCCGCTCCCGCTCCACCTCCCCCCGCAGGGCCAGGTTGGCGGCCTCCAGCCCGGCCAGGGCGGCGGAGAGCCGCCGGGCCATTTCATCCAGGCTCCGGCCCAGCTTCCCGATCTCGTCCCGGCGCCGTTCCCCGCATTCCCAGCCAAAGTCCAGCTCCGCCATCCGCCCGGCGATGCCGCTGAGGCGCACAATGGGCCGGGTAATGTAGCGGGAGTAGGCCAGGGCGCACAGCAGGGAGAAGGCCAGCAACGCCAGCAGCAGCCAGGGGGCCATTTGGGCCAGGGCCCGCACCGCCAGGTTCTCCGCCTCCATCCGGGGGGTGACCAAAAGGGAATAGGCCCCCTCCCGGTCGGCAAAGCGCACCTCCGCGGTGATGGCCGCCCCCTCGGACAAGGTCACCGTCACCGCGCCCCCGTCCGCCGCCCCATCCCGCTCCCAGGTGAGGGAGGAGCCGTCCCCCGCCCCGCCGCCGGATACGGTGACCGCCGTGGAAGCATCCTCATAGACGGGCTGGGCGGCCAGCTGGGAATCGGTGCCGGCGATCTGCCCATCCGGCCCCACCAGCATGGCCGCCGCCCCGGAGGCGCGGATGAATTCGTCCAGCAGCGGCCCGCAGTCCTCAAAGGCGGTGCCTGCCAGCCGCTCCGCCAGGGCGTCCGCCTGCCGGGCCAGGTCGTCGTTGACCACGGCGGTGTAGGTGAGGGGGGTGGCCCAGGCGATGAGGCCGAAGGTGACCGCCCCGGCCCCCAGGAGGATCAGGAGGGTGAGGAGAAAGATCCGGGCCGTCAGGCTTTCAGTCAGCTTCCTTCGCGGCACGGTAGCCCACCCCCCTCACCGTTTCGATATAATCCCGCCCCAGCTTGTGGCGGAGGTTTTTGATGTGGCTGTCCACCACCCGCTCGTCCCCGTAGAAATCGTAGCCCCAGAGCTTTGCCAGCAGCATCTCCCGGGTGAACACCCGCCCCGGCGAGGAGAGAAAGGCGCGGAGCAGCTCGAATTCCCGGGCGGTCAGCTCCAGAGGGCGGCCCGCCAGGAGGGCCTCCCGGGCGTCCAGGTCCATCACCAGGTCCCGGTAGCGCAGGCGGGCCTCCTCGGGGCTTCCGCCGCCCCGGCGGAGGATCACCCGGATTTTTTCCAGCAGAACGGGCATGGAGAAAGGCTTGGTCACATAGTCGTCGATGTCCAGGCCGAAGCCCCGGAGCTGCTGTTCCTCCCCGTCCAGGGCGGTGAGCATCAGGATGGGCACCTGGGACTGCCGGCGGATCAGCTCGCAGACCCCGAAGCCGTCGATTTTGGGCAGCAGGATATCCAGCAGCACCAGGTCGAAGGGCCGGGCCTGGAAGAGAGCCAGGGCCGTTACGCCGTCCCCGGCGGCGGCGGTTTCGTATCCGGCGTCCTGGAGATAGGCGCAGAGCAGCTCCTGAATGTCCGGCTCGTCCTCCACAATGAGGATTTTCTTCATAAGCAATCACCCTGGGGGAGTATAGCACAGAATTATGAAGTTATCGTGGAGAAATTCTGAATGGCGGAAAAAGACCGCCGGTGGAATCCGTGGTCCGCCGGCGGTTTATAGGGCTTATGGGTTTATGCGTTTTGAGCCTTGTAGCTTTCCCCCCAGTTCCACATGGCGTCCAGGATGGGTTTCAGGCTGCGGCCCAGGTCGGTGAGGCTGTATTCCACCCGGGGAGGCACCTCGGCGTAAACCTTCCGGTTCACCAGGCCCTGCTCCTCCATCTCCCGCAGCTGGGCGGTGAGCACCTTCTGGGAAACGCTGCCGATGGATTTTTTCAGCTCTCCAAAGCGTTTGGTGCCGGGCATCAGGTCCCGCAGGATCAGCACCTTCCATTTGTCCCCGATCAGCGTCAGGGTAGTTTCCACCGGGCAGGCGGGCAGCTCTTTTGCGGCAGGCATGAAACATCGCTCCTTCCTTGGTTTCCAAATGGCGCAAGCCCTCTGAAAAGGGGGCTTTCTCCTTTTACGTCTTTACCGCCTATTATAATTTCAAGGGAAGGAAAACGCAATCTCCTTTCCTCGCTTCAGACGCGGCCTTTTGGTTTCAAGGGGCCGCGTTTTCGCTGCCCTCAAAAAAATTTTTGATCCGGGGTTATGGCCGGAAAATGGCGCAGCGGCGCAATGGTTTCCCCGGGGTAACCGTCCAATTGTTCCCTTTTGGTAACTACAGCACAAAAAAGTGTTTACTTTACAATCGGTGATTACGGATTTATTATAATCTTGCAAGATAAAAATTGCAATCCCAAAAACCTACATTCAAAATCAGGAGGTATTTATCATGAACGAAGTCGTCAAGTTTTTGCAGGAAAATCCCGTACAGTATCTCGCCACGGTGGGCCGGGACGGGAAGGCGAAATGCCGCCCCTTCATGTTCGCCGGGGAGCTGGACGGCAGGCTGTGGTTCTGCACCAACAACACCAAGGACGTGTACAAGGATATGCAGGCCAACCCCAATGTAGAGGTTTCTGTTTCCAGCCCTTCCTATGCGTGGATCCGGCTGGACGGAGAGGCGGTGTTTGAGAACAACATGGCGGCCAAAGAAATGTGCATCCAGAACCCCATCGTGAAAGGACAGTACGGTGAAGCTGCCAACCCCATTTTCGAGGTGTTCTATCTGAAGGACGCCCATGCCGTGATTGCTGACTTCTCCGGCAACCCGCCCAAGGAGTAC
>CAJFUT010000290.1 GCA_904420255.1 uncultured Angelakisella sp.
GCCGTGGCGGCAGCTCCAAACAGGACAAGCGGCTCCAGGCCCTTGCCTGGCGGCATAGCCGGCCATTTGCGACCGGCAGCACCGCCGGCCTCGCAAAAAGGGAGGGGGGCGTGTGCGGGGGGAACCGCAGGTTCCCTACCGCACGTCGAGCGACCGAAGGGAGCGGATAACCCGCCGTGGCGGCAGCTCCAAACAAAAAAGCACCCCGATGGGGTGCTTTTTTGTTTGGAGCGGATGACGGGAATCGAACCCGCGTAACCAGCTTGGGAAGCTGGAATTCTGCCATTGAACTACATCCGCGAAATGCAGCTTTTATATTATCACCCAAAAAAGGGAAAAAGTCAAGACGGAAAAAAGGTTTTTTCCCGGGGCACACAACAAATTTTTTTCTGTTGAAAAAAGTGCTTGCATTTTATGTCGGGCTGTGCTATTATAATGAAGCTGTTTCTGGGTGTGGCGCAGTTGGTAGCGCGCTACCTTGGGGTGGTAGAGGCCGGGTGTTCAAGTCACCTCACTCAGACCAGGCAAGGGCTTGGAGCCGTTTCGCGCTCCAGGCCCTTGTGTTTTTCCCCAGTCACCAACCGAAACAAGCCCCCTGTGAAAGGATGCCTGCCGTGAAAAAAATCCTCTTTGTCTGCCTGGGCAACATCTGCCGCTCCCCCATGGCGGAATTCGTCTTCCGGGACCTGGCCCAAAAGCGGGGCCTGGACGGCCGCTTCCAGGCCGCCTCCGCCGCCACCAGCGCCGAGGAGCTGGGCAACCCGGTCCACCCCGGCACCCGCCGCCGGCTGGCCCGGGAGGGCATCTCCACCCAGGGCAAGCGGGCGGCCCTCCTGACGCCGGAGGATTACGCCAGATATGACCTGCTCATCGGGATGGAGGAGCGGAACCTGGCCGCCATGAGGCGCATCCTGGGCGGGGACCCGGAGGGGAAGCTCCGGCGGCTGCTGGACTTCTCCCCCCGGCCCCGGGACATCGCCGACCCCTGGTACACCGGGGATTTCGACCGCACCTACGACGACGTCCTGGAGGGCTGCCAGGCCCTGCTGGACTCCCTGCTGGCGGAGGAGAAAGCCTCCCTGTAAAATCGGATCCCCCCGGGCCGCCTGCTTCCGGGGGGATTTTTCTGCGCTATTTTTGTTCCAGAAGCTCCAGGGCCCGCCGATAGAGGGGATCCAGGGAGCAGCCGCAGCCGCCGCACTGCCTCTCCGCCTCCCGGATGGCCTCGGACAGGGCGCGGCGGTCCCCCTGCCCCTCCAGCCACCGGCGGGCCGGAAGGGCAATCAGCTCCCAGCCCGAAGCCTCGAACCGTTCCAGAATGCCTCTCAGCTCCTCCAAATCCCCTCAGCCCCTTTCCCGGCCGGGCCTGCCTCCCGGCGCTGAAAACATTTTAACAGACCGCCGGGGCAAAAGCAAGCCGGGCCCTGGCAGGGATTCCCTCTTGACAGTGGGGAGGGGCGGGTGTAAAATGAATAAAGAACAAACGTTCTTTACTTGGGGGAGGGACCCGCCTGTGGACCTGATGGAAAAGCTGACCATTCTTTCCGACGCCGCCAAATACGACGCCGCCTGCACCTCCAGCGGCAGCAGCCGCACCGCGCCGCCCGGCGGGATCGGCAACTGCGTATCGGCGGGAATCTGCCACAGCTTCGCCGCCGACGGCCGGTGCATCTCCCTCCTCAAGGTGCTGATGACCAACTGCTGCGTCTACGACTGCCGCTACTGCGTCAACCGCCGGTCCAACGACGTCCCCCGGGCCGCCTTCACCCCCCGGGAGCTGGCGGACCTGACCATCCAGTTTTACCGCCGCAACTACATCGAGGGGCTTTTCCTCTCCTCCGGGGTGATGAAGGACCCGGACTACACCTGCGAGCGGATGCTCCGGGTGCTGGAGCTTCTCCGGGAGGAATACCGCTTCGGCGGGTACATCCATGTCAAGGCCATCCCCGGCGCCAGCAACGACCTGACCCGGCGGCTGGGGCTGCTGGCCGACCGGATCAGCGTCAACATCGAGATGCCCAGCCAGCGGAGCCTCGGC
Source organism: uncultured Angelakisella sp. (assembly GCA_904420255.1). Taxonomy (GTDB): domain Bacteria; phylum Bacillota; class Clostridia; order Oscillospirales; family Ruminococcaceae; genus Angelakisella. The sequence continues at coordinate 2,039 of CAJFUT010000290.1, forward strand.
CTCCTCTGCCCCAACAAAAGCCGCTCCGCCATCCTGGGACCCATGGGGTTCATCCGGGACGGCATCGCCCAGAACGGCGCCGACCTGGTGCGGTACCGCCACGCCCCCCAGTTCGCCCCGGCGGGGCAGAGCACCCAGATGATCATCGGGGCCACCCCGGAAAGCGACCTGGCTATCCTGCGGCTCACCCAGGGGCTTTACCGCAAGTACAGCCTCAAGCGGGTCTTTTTTTCCGCCTATGTGCCGGTGGTGGAGGATTCCCTCCTCCCCGCCGCCGAAACCCGGCCGCCCCTCCTCCGGGAGCACCGGCTCTACCAGGCGGACTGGCTGCTGCGGTTCTACGGCTTTGACGCCGAGGAGCTGCTGGACGAGGCCCACCCCTCCTTCAACCCCTTCCTGGACCCCAAATGCAACTGGGCCCTGAACCACATGGAGGAGTTCCCGGTGGAGGTGAACCGGGCCCCCTACGAAACCCTCCTGCGGGTGCCGGGCATCGGGGTCAAAAGCGCCCGGCGGATCCTGACAGCCCGGCGCCACAGCAGCCTGGACTGGCCCCAGCTCCGGAAGATGGGGGTGGTGCTGAAGCGGGCCCAGTACTTCCTCCTCTGCCGGGGGAAGGCCCCTGAGGGCCTCCGGGCCACCCCCCAGGGAATCTTCCGGGCCATGATGTCGGAGCGGGAGGCCGCCCTGCTGGACTCCCGGTATTTTTCGGGGGAACAGCTCTCCCTCTTTGCCCCGGAGGGAAGCCTGCTCCCCACCCGAGAGGATGTGATGGCGTGCTTGACCGGGCAGATGTGATCTTCCGCTACGACGGCTCCCTGGAGGGGCTGCTCTGCTGCGTCTTTGAAAGCTTCCGCAGCCGCCGCCTCCCCCTGGACATCTGGGAGGCCCAGGAGCCCCGCCTCTCCCTGGTGCCGGAGTTCACCGTCCCCTCCCGGCGGGAGGAGGCCGCCCGGGTGTGGCGGAGGCTCCGGCAGCTCTCCCCCGACGCCGCCGCCTGGACCGAAACGGGGTTCCTCTCCGGGGAGGAGGACAAGGCCGCCGCCCTCCACGCCTTCCTCTGCATGGTCTTCCGCCAGGGACGGGGGACCACCGGCCTGCTGGGGGACCCGGTGGTGGCCAGGGCCTTCCAGCTCCAGCGCCAGGTCCATAACGAAGCCCATTGCTTCATCGAGTTCCTCCGGTTCCAGGACTGCCGGGGGGTGCTGGCCGGCCAGATCGAGCCCCAGGCCTTTGTCCTGCCCCTGATGGCCTCCCACTTTGCCCGGCGCTTCCCGGGGGAGGCCTTCCTCATCCACGACAAGGCCCACGGGGCGGTGCTCCTCCACCAGGCGGGCCGGATGGAAATTCTTCCGGTGGAGGAGCTGGAGCTGGCTCCCCCCTCCCAGGAGGAGGCCCGGTACCAGGCCCTGTGGCGGCGGTACTACGACACCATCGCCATCCGGGAGCGGCTGAACCCCAAATGTCGCCGGACCCACTGCCCCAAGCGTTTCTGGAACCATATGCTGGAGCTGAACCGCCGCGAATTGGGGCCGGGCGGCGCGCAGTCCGTACTGGGAACGGCGGACGCAAATCCGCCCGGGGTCAGACCCTGATCTCCTGGAAGGAGTTGCCGTGGCCCCGGATGATGTCCCGCACCGTTTCCCAGGAAAGGTAGAGGGTGGCGGTATTGTCGTTGGGGTGGACCCCCAGCAGGGGCTGGTCCCGGAGGTCCCGGTCAAAGAACACCTCCACCTCCCCTTCCCCATCGTTGAGGATGCAGAGGGGGGATACCGAACCCTGCTCCACCCCCAAATACTTCATCAGCCGCTCGGGGGAGGCGAAGCTCAGCTTGGTGCTGTCCATCTCCGCCGCCAGGCGGCCCAGGTCGGCGTGCTTGTCCCCCCGCACCGTCACCAGGAAGTGGCGGCGGCCCTTGGCGTCCCGGAGGAACAGGTTCTTGCAGACCCACTCCGGGTGGGACAGCCCCAGCTCCATCATCTCCTGGATGGTATGGGCGGCGGGGTGCTCCTCCAGGGTGTAGGGGATCCCCCGCTCCTCCAGCAGCGCCAGCACCCGGCGCCGGTTCTCCTGCTTCAATTCTTCCCCTGTTTTTGCGGTTTCCATTTGGCGTCCTCCTTGCTTTCCCGCCCCGAAATGGTCCCGGGGCTTTGCTTTTTTCTATCATACACCAAAACTTCCCCCCTGACCAGTCCGGCGGGGCGGGCCGCCGGGCTGGAAATTTACAATTTAGCCATTGATTTCCACGGGGAATGGGGTATAATAAAGTTATGATTAGCACTCATTATATAAGAGTGCCAAATTTAACGGACGGAGGTGGGCTTCATGCCCAAAAAACAGTTTAAGGCGGAGTCCAAGCGGCTCTTGGACCTGATGATCAATTCCATCTATACCCACAAGGAGATTTTCCTCCGGGAGCTGATCTCCAACGCCAGCGACGCCATGGACAAGCGTTACTACAATTCCCTCCAGGAGGGGCAGACCGGCCTTTCCCGGGAGGACCTTTTCATCGAGCTGCGCCCGGATAAAGCGGCCCGGACCCTCACCATTTCCGACCGGGGCTGCGGCATGACCCGGGAGGAGCTGGAGCAGAACCTGGGCACCATCGCCAAAAGCGGCTCCCTGGCCTTCAAGGAGGAAAACGGCAAGGAAAACCAGGACATCGACATCATCGGCCAGTTCGGCGTCGGCTTCTATTCCGCCTTTATGGTGGCCAAAAACGTCCGGGTGCTGACCCGCTCCATGAATGGGGACGAGGCCTTCTGCTGGGAATCCAACGGCAGCGATGGCTACACCATCACCCCCTGCCAGAAGGAGGAGGTGGGCACCCAGGTGGTCCTCACCCTCAAGGACAGCACCGAGGAGGAGGGCTACGACGAATTCCTGGAGGAGCACCGTCTCCAGGGCCTGGTGAAGAAATATTCCGACTACATCCGCTACCCCATCCGGATGGAGGTGACCCGGAGCCGCAAAAAGGAGGGCGCCGAAAACGAATACGAGGACTACACCGAGGTGGAAACCCTCAACTCCATGGTGCCCATCTGGAAAAAATCCAAGAGCGAGGTGACCGACGAGGAGCTGAACCGCTTCTACCAGGACAAATTCGGGGACTTCGCCCCGCCCCTCCGGGTGATCCGCAGCAGCACCGAGGGGGCCGCCACCTACAACGCCCTGCTGTTCATCCCCGCCCGGGCCCCCTACAACTTCTACAGCCGGGACTATGAAAAGGGGCTCCAGCTCTACGCCAGCGGCGTCCTCATTATGGACCGCTGCCCCGACCTGCTGCCCGACTGCTTCAGCTTCGTCCGGGGGCTGGTGGATTCCCAGGACCTGAGCCTCAACATCTCCCGGGAGATGCTCCAGCACGACCGCCAGCTGAAGCTTATCGCCGGGCGGCTGGAAAAGAAGATCGCCGGGGAGCTGGCCCATATGCTGGAGAATGAGCGGGAGAAATACGAGGAGTTCTTCCAGGCCTTCGGCCTCCAGCTGAAATACGGCGTCTACAGCAGCTACGGCGCCCAGGCGGACCTCCTCAAGGACCTGCTCCTCTTCGCCTCCTCCAAGGAGGAGAAGCCCGTCACCCTGAAGGAGTACGTTTCCCGGATGAAGGAGGGCCAGAAGGTCATCTACTACGCCTGCGGCCAAAGCCGGGAGCAGCTGGAGCACCTGCCCCAGACCGAGCTGGTGAAGGAGAAGGACTACGAGATCCTCTACCTCACCGACGACGTGGACGAATTCTGCGTCCGCACCCTCCGGGAATACGACGGCCATGAATTCAAATCGGTTTCCGACGGGGACCTGGACCTGGCCACCCAGGAGGAAAAGGACCAGGTGAAGGAGCAGAACGACAAGGAAAAGGAGCTGCTGGAGGCGGTGAAATCCGCCCTGGGGGACCAGGTGGCGGAGGTGCGCCTCTCCGCCCGGCTCCGGTCCGGCCCGGTCTGCCTCGCCACCGACGGCGGCATCACCCTGGAGATGGAAAAGGTCCTCTCGGCCATGCCGGGGGACCAGAAGCTCCGGGCCCGGCGGGTGCTGGAGCTCAACGGCAGCCACCCGGTGTTCCAGAAGCTCCGGGAGCTGCACCAGGCCGGGGAAACCGAAAAGGTGAAGGCCTACGCCCAGCTCCTCTACGCCCAGGCCCAGCTGCTGGAGGGCATCCCGGTGGAGGACCCGGCGGCCTTCTCCGCCGCCCTGGATCAAATTCTGGCCTGACCCCAAACCCCCGTGAGCAGCGCAAAGCGCGGCGGTCCGCTAAGGACCGCCGCGCTTTTTCCTTTGGGGAAAGGCTCAGATGGAAATTTCGTAGGCCACCTTGTAAAGGTACTCGTCGATGTCCTTGGTCATCTCCAGGGCCTCGTTGATGTCGTAATCCACGATCCGGTTGTTCTGGATGCCCACCACCCGGTTGCCCTTGCCCTGCTCCAGCAGCTCCACCGCCCGGTAGCCCATGACGCTGGCGTGGACCCGCTCCATGGCGGTGGGGGTGCCGCCCCGCTGGACGTGGCCCAGGACGGTGAGGCGGCTTTCGATACCGGTCTTTTCCTCGATATACTGGCAGATCTCCTGGGAATTGCCCACCCCCTCGGCCACCACCACGATGAAGTGGTGTTTGCCGGTCTTGAGGGTGGCCCGCATCCGGGCGATGATGTCCTGGTCGATGTCAAAGGGGCGCTCCGGGATGAGGGTGGCGATGGCCCCGCAGGAAACCCCGGCGTAGAGGGCGATGTGGCCGGCGCGGCGGCCCATCACCTCCACCACCGAGCAGCGGTCGTGGGATTGGGAGGTATCCCGGAGGCGGTCCACATTCTCCACCACCGTGTTGACAGCAGTATCGAAGCCGATGGTGTACTCGGTGGAGGCGATGTCGTTGTCGATGGTGCCGGGGAGGCCGATGCAGGGGATGCCGGCGTTGGAAAGGTTCCTTGCCCCCCGGAAGGAGCCGTCGCCGCCGATGACCACCAGGCCGTCGATGCCCAGCTTGTGGCACATATCCACGCCCTTCTGGAGGCCCTCGGGGGTCTTGAACTCCTCGCACCGGGCGGTGTAGAGGATGGTGCCCCCCCGCTGGAGGATGTCGCAGACGCTCCTGAGGTCCATCTCCACAGCGTCGCCGTTGAGAAGCCCCTCATAGCCCCGGCGGACGCCCATCACCCGGTGGCCTTTATTGACGCCCGCGCGGACCACGGCGCGGATGGCGGCGTTCATGCCGGGGGCGTCGCCGCCGCTGGTGAGGACGCCGATGGTTTTGGGACTGTTCATATCAATCTCCTCCTATATCACAATGGGGTGCCCGAAGGCGGGCCCCCGCCTGGGGATTCTGCTCTTTCACTGTACATTGTAAGGGGTTCCGGCCCCGAAGTAAAGGATTGTTTTCCACAAACAAGGACCTTTCTAGTCCAGTTTTTTTACATTCTCGTCACCCACTGTCCGCCCCAGCTCCCGGAGCAGCACCGGGTTGGGGTCGCACCAGAGGCTCCGGGGGGCCCGGAGGGTCTTGCCGGTGTCCTCCGCCTTGAAGTAGACCGGGGTGCCGCCGTCGAAAATCTGGAGCAGCAGCTTGGCCCGCCCGGTTTCCGGGGCGGACATGGACCCCACCCGGAGGTACACCCCCGCCCGGGTGCTGGGGGCCGGGGCCGCCGCCACCTCCCGGGCCGGGTCCCGGCGCCGGGCAGGCTGGTAGGCGGGGCACTCCGGCATGGGGCCCCGGGACCGTTCCTCCAGGGTCATGGCCTCCTCCAGGATCAGCTTGGCGGCCTCCTCCTCCTTGAGGGAGAGGCGCCCCCGGAGGAATACCGGCTGCCCCACCGTCAGGCGGGGGGAGTGCTGGGCGTACACCCGGGGGAACACCAGGACGTCGATGGCCCCGGTCATGTCCTCCACCGTCAGGAAGGCCATATTTTCCCCGCTCTTGGTTAGTTTGAGCCGCTTGGCGGTGATCATCCCCATGACGTAGACCACGGCGTTGTCGTAGGGCTGGTTCTCCTCCGGGTCGGTGAGGCGGACCAGCTTCACCGCGCCGTATTTGGGGTACAGCTCCTCATACCGGGACATGGGGTGCCCCGAGATATAGAGGCCGGTGACCTCCTTCTCCCCCGCCAGAAGCTGGGCGGCATCGTCCTCCGGGAGGTCCGGCAGGGCCAGCTCCTCCGGGTCCGGCTCCTCCCCGAAGAGGCTGGTCTGGCCGCTGGAAAGCCACTTGTCCCGGGCGGCCAGGGCCTCGGAGAGCTTCGGATACCCCTCCAGCATCTGGCGGCGGTTGGCCCCCAGGCCGTCCAGGGCGCCGCTTTTGATGAGGCTCTCCAGGCTGCGCTTGTTCAGCTCCCCCCCGTAGAGGCGCTGGTAAAAATCCTGGAAGCTCTGGAAGGGCCCGCCCTTCTCCCGCTGGGAGAGGATCTCCCGGATGACGCCGCTGCCCAGGTTCTTCACCGCCAGCAGGCCGAAGCGGATCCCCTCCCCCACCACGGTGAAGCCCTCGTCGCTCTCGTTGACATGGGGGGGCAGCACCCGGATCCCCAGGCGGGTGCATTCGTCGATATACTCGATGACCTTGTTGGTGTTGTCCAGGATGCTGGTGAGGAGGGCCGCCATGTATTCCCTGGGGTGGTGGCACTTGAGCCAGGCGGTCTGGTAGGCCACCATGGCGTAGGCGGCGGCGTGGGACTTATTGAAGGCGTAGGCGGCAAA
>CAJFUT010000291.1 GCA_904420255.1 uncultured Angelakisella sp.
CTCACAGCCGCCTGCCGCCATTGCGGGTAAGGGCCGCACAGGCCCTTCCCGTAAAGGGGTTCCCAAAGGGGAAGCCCCTTTGGTCAATCTTTGGCCACTTTCTTTTGGCCAAGAAAGTGGCATCGTCGGCGTTGCGCTGAGAGCGGAACGAAAATAGAATGAGGCCCTGCGCCAGCAAAAATCAGTATCCCAGCAGTGAGAGCTAATCTAAGGTAGAGGAAGGCGCAGCGCAGCAGAAAAAGGGGGCCAGGGGCGCTCCCCGCTATACATTGGAAATATTCTCGATAAACCCGGTCCTCTTCCGCAGGGTGGCGGAAGAAATCTGGCTCAGGTAGACCCTGCAGTCAGCCCGGGACCTGCCGCAGAGGATGAAGGTCTTGGGCAGGTCGTCGGCGGCGCTGACCACCCGGCCCGCCTTTTCCGCCGCCGCCAGGAAGGCCCTGGTGTGCTTGGAAACGGTGGTGTTGTCCATATCGAAGATGCCGATGACGTCGCTGGTCTTGACCAGCACGTCCTGGCCCAGATGCAGATACATAAAATAACCTCTCACGCTGTTTTTTCTTTGGTTGGGGGCCGGGGGGGCTGCCCCGGAGGCTCCCCCCGGGCCGGGCGCTTTGCCAGCCGCCGCTTTCCCGCCAGGGCCCCCTCCTTGATCCGCCAGGTGACCCCCTCCCGGACGCTGCCGAAGCCCGCCCGGTCGCAGCAGGTGATGAAAAGCTGCCCCGGCATAAGGCCCGAGAGGAAATAATCCCGGCGGGTCTTATCCAGCTCGCTGAGGACGTCGTCCAGGAGGATCACCGGGTCCTCCCCGGCCACCTCCCGGATCACCCGGCACTCCGCCAGCTTCAGGGTCAGGGCGCAGCTGCGCTGCTGGCCCTGGCTGCCGTAGGCCCGGGCGGAAATGCCGTCCACCAAGAGCTCCAGGTCGTCCCGGTGGGGGCCCAGGGTGGTGTAGCCGTTTTTCAGGTCGTCCCGGCGGCTGCCGGCCAGGGCCTCCAGAATCCGGGCCTCCCCCTCGGCCTCCCCCAGCCGTCCCCATTCCCCGGGGATGGAGCATTGATATTTCAGGGAAAGCTCCTCCTTCCCCCCGGAAATCCCCCGGTAAATCTCCCGGGCGAAGGGGTCCAGCCGGGCCAGGTACCGGCACCGGGCGTTGATGATGGAATAGGAAAGCCGGGCCAGGCTCCGGTCCCACACCTCCAGAAGGGCCTCGTCCAGGGAGGGGTTGCGGATCATGTCGGAAAGGAGGCTGTTCCGCTGGAAGATCACCCGGGTCAGGTCCGCCAGGGTGCGGACATACCGGGGCATCACCTGGCTGATGGCCCCGTCCAGGAAGGCCCGGCGCTGGCTGGGGCCGTCCTTGATGAGGGAAAGCTCGGTGGGGGAAAAGACCACCGCGAAGAACCGCCCCGTCAGCTCCCCCACCGCCGCCGGCAGGCCGTTGAGGGAGGCGGCGCGCTTCCCCCCCTCCAGGGTGAGGCGGGCCTCCTGCTCCCGGCCCTGGCAGAAGAACCGGGCGGCGATCTCCCCCCGGGGCTGGCCGAACCGCACCAGGTCCCCCTCCCGGGTCTGGCGGAAGCTCTTCTGGCCGGTGAGGAGGTAGACGGCCTCCACCAGGTTGGTCTTGCCCTGGGCGTTGTTGCCGTAGATGATGTTCACCCCGTCCCAGGGCTCCAGCTCCAGCTCCCGGATGTTCCGGAAATCCCGGATGGAAAGCCTTGTGATCCGCAAAACCCGCCATCCCCTTTCTCTCCATTTCTGATCCGCCCGCCCAATCCCGGCGCTTCTTCCGTCACTCCACCCGGTAGAGGGTGTCCCCGCCCGCCAGGGAAACCTGGTCCCCTGGGCGGAGCTTCTTCCCCCGCATGGGGCAGGGCTCCCCGTTCACCAGCACCCGGCCGGCCTGGACCAGCTCCTTGGCCTGGCCGCCGGTTTCGGCCGCGCCGCAGAACTTTAAAAACGAATCCAGTTTGATAAACTCCGTGGTGATCTTGACTGACTCTTGTTTCATGTGAAACTCC
>CAJFUT010000292.1 GCA_904420255.1 uncultured Angelakisella sp.
GAAAAACCGCGCAGCGCCAGGAATTCTGGCCGGCCAGAGCCGGCTGTCATTTCCGTGAGAGAAGCGCTTATATGGCGCCAGTTGGTGTGCCGCTCTCGAAAAACAGCCAGATGCAAGGCGCCGGTCCGCAGGCAGCCTTGGTGGCTGGCAAGGGCCGGCAACGCCGCAGATGGTTTGTTTTGCCTGAAATTCCCGGCAAAGCTTTCTTATGGGCACACCGCTCAAGGGGGGGAGGGCCTTTCCCGGGGGCTTTTGAAGCCGGTCCCTTGCCCCGGGCCGGCGGGTATGCTATCATGTGGGTGAAAGCGGATGGCAAACGGCATCGTCTTGAGGAGGTGTCCCCATGAAGCGGCTCCTGTCCCTGCTCCTGGCGGCACTGCTGCTGACTGCCTGCGGCGGCAATGCTGTGCAAAGCGAAAGCTCCCGCCCCTCCCAGCCCGGCCCCGTGGAGGAGGAAGTCCCTGTCCTCCCACCCGAAAGCCCGGCCCAGGAAAGCTCCCTCCCCGCCGGGACGGAGTCCCCGGAAGCGGAAGCCCCCGAGAAAGAACCCTTCCGCCCTGTTTCGGAGGAAACCCGGGACTGGGTGGGGTATTACCTCTCCTGGCTCTGCATGACGGAATTTGATTCCCCGGAGGAGATTCCCCCTGAGGCCCTCTATTCCTACGCCTTCGCCGCCCTCTACCGGGAGGCGGACCTGGCGCGCAGAGGCACCGGAAGCGGCATCTCAGGGGTGGAGGGGGACTGCTTCCTCATCCCCAAGGCCACGGCGGACGCCTTCCTCCTGGAGCATTTCGGCCTGGGGGAGGTCCCCTACCAGGGAACCTCCCCCTACGACCCGGAGCGGGACGCCTACCTCTACTACTTCGCCCAGGGGGCACCCCAGGTGAGGATAGCAGTGCGGGATTACTCCCTCTCCCCCGAGGGGCTGCTCACCTACCGGCTGGCGGTGGAGGTGGAGGACTCGGCCGGGGAACTGCTGGAGGCCTTCCCCCTGGAATGCCGGTTCCAGCTTCTCACGGGGGAAACCGGGTATTCCCTCCGGGCCGTTTCCCTGAAACGGCTGGCGGAGGACTCCTGAAAAGCGCGGAAAAGCGGCGGGCACCGGGGCCCGCCGCTTCTTTTCCGGCAAAAGGGATTTATTTGATGATCTCGCCGTAGACCACGCCGGTCATGGCGGCGGCGTTGGCCTCGTCGGTGTCGAAGTGGGCATAGGTGGCGTACTTGGGGGACACCCGGACCACCACATCCCCGAAGATGGTGGTGCGGTCGGCGTTCTCCACCTTCAGGGAAACGATCTGCTTGTCCGCGAGGCCCATGGCGGCGGCGTCCTCAGGGGTGGTGTGGATGTGGCGCTTGGCGGCGATGACGCCCTCCTTGATCTCCACCTCGCCGCAGGGGCCCACCAGCTTGCAGCCGGGGGTGCCGGCAAGGTCGCCGGACTCCCGCACCGGGACGGTGAGGCCGATGGAACGGGCGTCGGTGAGGGAAATCTCCACCTGGTCGGCGCTGCGGCAGGGGCCCAGGATGGAAACGCCGGAGAGGGTGCGCTTGGGGCCCACCACATCCACCCGCTCCACGCAGGCGAACTGCCCGGGCTGGGAAAGGTCCTTCTTGGGGGTGAGGGCAGCGCCCTTGCCGAAGAGGATCTCCAGGGTTTCCTGGGTGACATGGACGTGCCGGGCGGAAGTTTCAATCTGTACTTTAGCCATAAACGAATACCTCCATCGCAAACTTTGTTGTCAATCGGGATGCTTGACCCGTATTTATTTTAGCATACCCGCGGCATTTTGCAACCACTTTCCGCGGAAAATCTCCCAGGGAAGGCTGCCCCGGGCCCCGTCTTTTTGGGGGAGCTTTTCTCCCGGGGAATTTTTTGCTATAATGGGGAAGAAATCTTTTTAATCTGAGCCCGGCTGCCGGGGACCGGCGGGGCGGAAACAGGCAGGTGCTTTTGGGATGTACGAAAACCTGGATGAACTGCGCCAGGAGGCGCTCCAATGCAAAAACTGCGGCCTCCATGCCGGGCGGCACAATGTGGTATTCGGCACCGGCCGCCCCGACGCCAAGATCATGCTCATCGGGGAGGGCCCCGGGGAAAACGAGGACCTCCAGGGGGAGCCTTTTGTGGGGCGCAGCGGCCAGCTCATGGACAAGATGCTGGAATACGCCGGCTTCTCCCGGAAAACCAACGTCTACATCGCCAACATGGTGAAATGCCGCCCGCCCCAGAACCGGGACCCCGCCCCGGACGAAATCACCGCCTGCCTCCCCTGGCTCCGGGGGCAGGTTTCCATCCTGCGCCCCGCCATCATCGTCTGCGTAGGGCGCATCGCCGCCACCAGCCTCATCCAGAAGGATTTCAAGGTGACAAAGCAGCACGGGCAGTTCATCCAGCGGGGCAGCACCCTGATGATGGGCACCTTCCACCCCGCCGCCCTGCTGCGGAACCCCGCCAGCAAGCCGGCGGCCATGGAGGACCTGCTGGCCCTGGCCGCCAAGGCCCGGGAACTGGGGATCCTCCCCTGAGCCGCCCTTCAAACCAAAGCCGCCCCTCCAAAAAGAGGGGCGGTTTTTCATATTACAATCAGAACCGGAAATAAAGATATGCCTCCACCGAGGTGACGGCGTGGGCCTCGTCCCGGAGGACGTAGACATCCACCTCGCCCCCGGGCTGGCTGAAATAGACCCCGGCGTCCGGGTCCTCCAGCCGGTGCACCGCCTGCCCCTGGTAGCTCCAGCCCTCCCCTTGGGGGACCAGGCCGTACGCCCGGTACTCCTCCTCCAGCTTCTCCCGGCTGGGGCTGTAGGCCACTTCCACCTGGAAGGCGGAGGGCTCCACCCCGAATTCCCGGGCGAGGCTGCCGGCGATTTCCGCCGCCAGCTCCTCATCCCCCGCGCCCTCTCCCTCTTTCAGGGCCGCCATCACCACGGCGTCGGCCCGGCTCCGGGCATACTCGCGGCTGCCGCCCAGGTCGATGGGGCGGTTCAGGGAGGCTTTGGCGATATAGTCCCCCGCGCCGCACCAGCTCCCCAGCTCGCTGTCGAAGAAGGTCTGCCCGACGGTGGCGAAGGCGGTGGCCGCCGTCAGGATCAGCACCGCCGACGCCGTCAGGGCCAGGAGTCCCTGCTTCCGGTAGGCCAGCACCCCCTTCACCCGGCGCTCCACCTCACTGGGGCTGAAGGCGCTGGCAAAAAGCCCTCCCGGCAGCCCCGGGACCGCCGCCCGGACCAGGCTGCGGGCGTAGGGCTCCCGCTCCCCCTCCCCCAGGACGGCCAGGGCCGCCTCGTCGCAGGCGGATTCCACATCCCGGCACAGCTCCCGGGCCATCAGCCACACCAGGGGATTGTACCAGTGGAGGCAGAGGGCCGCCGCCATCAGGAGCTTCAAAAGGTTATCCCGGCGGCGGATGTGCATGGCCTCATGGGTGAGGATGTGCCCCACCAGCTCCCGGTTTTCAAAGTCCATAGAGGCGGGGAGAAGGATCCGGGGCCCCAGCACCCCAACCGCCATAGGGCTGGGGATGGTATCGCAGGTATAGACCCAGGCGCGGACCCCGCATTTTTCCAGGGCTTCCCCCACCAGGGGGCTGTCCTCCACAGGGTACACCCCCTGGAGGCGCCTCCTGTCCCGGCAGTATCTCCAGAGCATCACCAGGGC
>CAJFUT010000293.1 GCA_904420255.1 uncultured Angelakisella sp.
GAAGCCCGGCGGGAAAAGCACCCTGGTGAAGCAGGGGGACCTGCTGACGGTGGCGCTGCCGGACCCGGTGGAGCTGGAGGTGCTGCCGGAGGAGATTCCTCTAGACATTGTTTACGAGGACGGCTGGCTCCTGGTTGTCAACAAACCCAAGGGGATGGTGGTCCATCCTGCCCCGGGGAACTACACTGGGACCCTGGTGAACGCCCTGCTGTGGCACTGCCGGGGCAGCCTCTCCGGCATCAACGGGGTGATCCGTCCCGGCATCGTCCACCGCATCGACAAGGACACCAGCGGCCTGCTGATTGTCGCCAAAAACGACAGGGCCCATCAGGCTCTGGCGGAGCAGATAAAGGCGCACACCTTTACACGGGAATATGAGGCCATTGTCCATGGGCATTTCCGGGAGTCCTCCTTCACGGTGGACGCCCCCATCGGGCGCAGCCCCGGGGACCGGAAAAAAATGGCGGTGACCGCCAAAAATTCCCGGAACGCCGTCACCCATGTGGAGGTGCTGGAGGAGCTGCCGGGCTTTTCCCGCATCCGGTGCCGGCTGGAAACCGGGCGCACCCATCAGATCCGGGTCCATCTGGCCTATCTGGGGCACCCGGTGCTGGGGGACGTGGTCTACGGGCCCAAAAAGCCCGCTCTGGATACCCGCGGCCAGTGCCTTCACGCCCGGACCATCGGGTTTATCCATCCCGGCACCGGGGAGGAGTTGTTCTTTTCCTCGTCCCTGCCGGATTACTTCACCACGGCCCTGGAAACCCTCCGGGCCCGGCAGGCGGGGCCGCCCCGCCGGTGAGAGAAGGTTTTTCAAAGGAGGAAATCAGATGAACGACCAAAAGCGCAGGCGCCTGGCAAAGGCGGCGAACCATGTGAGAAAAGGCATCCTGGAGGAGGTATACGCCGCCCAGTCCGGGCATCCCGGCGGCTCCCTTTCCATCGCCGACATTATGACCTATCTTTACCAGGAGGAGCTGCGGGTGGATCCCGCCAATCCCCGCTGGGAGGACCGGGACCGGCTGGTCCTCTCCAAGGGCCATGTCTGCCCCGCTCTCTACGCCGCCCTGGCCCAGAAGGGCTTCTTCCCCGAGGAGGAGCTAAAAACCTTCCGCCGGGTGGGCTCTCGGCTCCAGGGCCACCCGGACCTGAACAAGGCCCCCGGGGTGGATTTCACCGCCGGCAGCCTGGGGCAGGGGGTTTCCGCCGCCGCCGGCATGGCCCTGGCGGGAAAGATCAACCGGAAGGATTACCGGGTCTACGCCATCCTGGGGGATGGGGAGCTCCAGGAGGGGGAGGTTTGGGAATCCGCCATGTTCTCCGCCCACTATAAACTGGATAACCTCTGCTACATCATCGACAACAACGGCCTTCAGATCGACGGCGATATCCGGGACGTCTGCTCCCCTTATCCCATCGATGAGAAATTCGCCGCCTTCGGCTTCCATGTCATCAACATCGACGGCCACAATTTTGATGAGATCGAGGAGGCCCTGGCCCAGGCCAAAACGGTGAAGGGGAAGCCCACCGCCATCATCGCCAAGACGGTGAAGGGGAAGGGGATTTCCTTTATGGAAAACAACGCCGCCTGGCACGGCGCCGCCCCCAACGCCCAGCAGTATGAAACCGCGCTGGCGGACCTGGAAAAAATCGAGGAGGTGCTGTGACCATGGCGGAAATGATGAAAAAAGCCACCCGGGAAAGCTACGGCGAAGCCCTGGCCAAGCTGGCGGAGATCAATGATAAGGTGATCGTCTTTGACGCCGACCTGGCGGGGGCCACCAAGACCGGCATTTTCAAAAAGGCCTGCCCGGAGCGGTTCTTTGACTGCGGCATCGCCGAGGCCAACATGATGGTGGCGGCGGCCGGGGCTTCCACCTGCGGCCTCATCCCCTTCGCCAGCACCTTCGCCATGTTCGCGGCGGGGCGGGCCTTTGAGCAGGTTCGGAACTCCATCGGCTATCCCCACCTCAACGTCAAAATCGGCGCCACCCACGCGGGGGTTTCGGTGGGGGAGGACGGCGCCACCCACCAGTGCAACGAGGACATCGCCCTGATGCGCACCATCCCCGGCATGACCATCATCAACCCCGCCGATGATGTGGAGGCCCAGGCGGCTGTGATGGCGGCGGCCCAGTATATGGGGCCGGTGTACCTGCGGTTTGGGCGGCTGGCGGCGCCTGTCTTCAACGGCCCGGACTACAAATTTGAGATGGGGAAGGGGGTCACCCTCCGGGAGGGGAAGGACCTCACCATCATCGCCACCGGCATCCTGGTCTATGAGGCCCTGATGGCGGCGGAGGCCCTGGCCGGGGAGGGGATCGACGCCCGGGTCATTAACATCCACACCATCAAGCCTCTGGACACCCAGCTGGTCCTCCAGGCCGCCAGGGAAACGGGGGTGCTGGTCACCGCCGAGGAGCATTCCGTCATCGGGGGCCTTGGCGCCGCGGTGCTGGAGGCCATTTCGGAGGAATGCCCGGTGCCGGTGGTCCGGGTGGGCATCAAGGATACCTTCGGCCACTCCGGCAAGGGCGCGGAGCTGCTGAAGGAATACGGCCTCTGCCGGGAGAACATCGCCACCGAGGCCAAGCGGGCCCTGAAGCTGAAAAAATAAGCGGAAACGGCGCGGGTCCCCCGCACCCGGAGCGGGGTGCGGGGGACCTTTTGGCTGGGAAGGAGGGGAAGGAATGGGAAAAAGACGGATGCTGGAAATCGTCCTTGCCTTTTTGATGCTCTCCCTCGGGATGCTGATGGGCTGGCGCGCCCTGTTCGACCCCACTTTCCTTCCTCGGCGGAGCGTCCCGCTGGAGAGCCTGACGCTGGAGGAATTCCTGAAGCTCAGCTCCACCAACCTCAACACCGCCACCCTGGAAGAGCTGATGGAGCTGCCGGAAATCGGCGAGGCGCTGGCCCGGCGCATCCTGGAATACCGGGTGGAAAACGGCGGCTTTTCCTCGGTGGAGGAGCTGCTGGAGGTTTACGGCATCGGGGAAAAGCGGCTGGAGGCGGTGCGGAAATACGTCTATGTGGAATGAAGGCTATTTATGGTTTTCCTCCACCCGGCGCTTGGCATCCTCCACCGCCAGGAGGGTTTCTTCCTTGGGGCCGTTCTCCTGGGGAACGTCGTATTGGGTCAGGGCGTTGGTGGCGTAGGCGTGGCCCAGGTGCTCCTTCTGATCGATTTTGGCCTGATTGCCATGGAGATAAATGGTCTGGTCCTTTTTATTCTTTTCCTTTTTCTGGCGCATATTTCTTTTCCTTTCCTGACGGGTGCTACAAATATTTTTTCAGGGTTTCGATGTTGCGGCGCTGGAGGTTGATCAACTCCTCCCCCAGCTGCCGGACCTGGGGGTCCTCTACCGGGGCGTGGTTCAGCTCCCGGGTCATTTTGGTGATGCCCATGGTGTCCCCCTTGATGACCATGTCGGCGATATGGGAGGAGGAGTTATCCTGGATGGCGCCCAGCTGCACCCCGGTCCAGATGCCCATTTTGGACATGACGCCGGCGTCCGAGGGGTCGATGTGCTTTTGAAGCATCATCTGCTGGGCGCTCCGGGCGATCTGCTCCAGATGGGCCTGGTACGAGGCCAGCTCGGCGGAAATGTGCCGGTCCTCCACCTTGGGCAGGATGGTTTCAACGGAATAGGCGCCGGTGTTGGCGTTCTGGTAAATCTCCTCCAGGATTTTTTCTTCGTGCATGGCAAAAACCTCTTGTTTCTTTTCTTTTGGGACGGCCGTCCTGCCCCTTTATTCTTTGAGCAAAAAAGGCGGAAATACCTTGGTTTTTCTGTAAAAAAATTAGCGGAATTCCGTTAAAATGGGTTGACTTTGGGAGACACATATGATAAAATAACATTCGTCGCTTGAGGCGCCCAGAATTTCTAAGGAATGCGCTCAAGTTATCTTGGGAGCATAGCTCAGCTGGGAGAGCATCTGCCTTACAAGCAGAGGGTCACAGGTTCGAGCCCTGTTGTTCCCACCAAACGATACGGCCTGGTAGTTCAGTTGGTTAGAACGCTAGCCTGTCACGCTAGAGGTCGTGGGTTCGAACCCCATCCAGGTCGCCATAAAATGGCTCTGTAGCTCAGTTGGTAGAGCAGGGGACTGAAAATCCCCGTGTCACTGGTTCGATTCCAGTCGGAGCCACCATATTCGCGGGTTTAGCTCATCTGGTAGAGCGCCACCTTGCCAAGGTGGAGGTAGCGAGTTCGAGCCTCGTAACCCGCTCCAAAAAGAGAAGCACCTCTGAAGAGGTGCTTCTCTTTTTCGAGCGCCCGCTGCGGCGGGGTCTCCGCTCCCTTCGGTCGCTCTACGTGTGGTAGGGAACCTACGGTTCCCCCCCACACGCCCCCCTCCCTAAAAACACAGCCGAAAGAGTTTCTGTCGGCTCGCCTGCTCGGCTTGCAAGCGCCCTCGCGACGGCTCGCTGCCGCCGTCACCTTTTTGCGGACGCTAGTGCCCGAAACTTGCCACCCTGCCAAAAGAGCGAGCACCCTATTGGGTGCTTTTCTTTTTGGAGCGCAAATATTCCCGGACGGACTTTCCTCAGGGAAGGCTTCCTGTCCGGCTTTTTTGACCCCCCTTGACAACGGGAGGTTTATTGTGATAAACTCATTTTACAAGGTCTATCATAATAAACCTTTCGGAGGTGCCTCATGGAACCCTATAAGCTCTTTGACGCGGAATACCGCTTTATGAACATCCTTTGGGAGCTGGAGCCAGTGAATTCCACCCAGCTCTGCCGGGTCTGCCAGCAACGTCTGGGCTGGAAAAAGCCCACCACCTATACGGTGCTCCGGAAGCTGGGGGAGCGGGGACTGGTGCAGAACCGGGACGCCACCGTCACCGCCCTGGTGAAACGGGAGCAGGTGCAGCAGTACGAAAGCCAGGCGGTGGTGGAGAAGGCCTTTGACGGCTCGCTGCCGGGATTTCTCACCGCCTTCCTGGGAAAAAAGAAGCTCACCCAGGCGGAAGCGGAGGAGCTGAAGCGGATTATTGAGGAGGCGACAAAATGAGCCTGGTGGACTGCTTTATCACCCTGCTGAACATGAGCCTGGCGGCCTCCTGGACCATCCTTCTGGTGCTGCTGGCCCGGCTCCTTTTGGGGAAGGCCCCCAAGGTATTTTCCTACGCCCTGTGGAGCGTGGTGCTGTTCCGGCTGGTCTGTCCCGTTTCCTTTGAAAGCCCCGCCGCCCTGACCCCGGTGCTGCCGGACGCCATCCCCCGGGACATCGTCTACGCCGCCCGGCCGGAAATCCAAAGCGGCGTCGCCGTCCTGGACCGGGTGGTGAACCAAAGCCTGCCGGCGGCTTCCCCCGCCGCCAGCGCAAATCCCGTCCAGATCCTCCTGGAGGTGGGAGCCCGGCTGTGGATTGTTGGAATACTGCTGCTGCTCCTGTGGAGCGTCCTTTCCTATCTCCGCTTCCGCCGGCGGCTGGCCGAGGCGGTGCGGCTGGAGGGGAGGGTCTATGAAAGCGACCGGATCACCACCGCCTTTGTCCTGGGCTTTTTCCGGCCCCGGATCTATCTCCCCACGGGACTGGGGGAGGGGGAGCGCCGGTACATCCTCTGCCACGAGGAAATCCACATCCGCCGGGGGGACCACTGGATCAAAGCGGCGGCCCTGCTGGCGCTGTTTCTCCACTGGTTCAATCCCCTGGTCTGGCTTGCCTACCGCCTCCTCTGCCGGGATATGGAGATGTCCTGCGACGAGGGGGTCATGAACCGCCTGGGGGAGGGGATCCGCCGGGACTATTCCACCTCCCTCCTGGCCATTTCCATGCGGCAGAACGGCCTGGCCAGCCCTCTGGCCTTTGGGGAAAACGACGTGAAGGGGCGTATCCAGAATATCCTCCGCTACCACAGGCCCGCCTTCTGGGTGATGCTGGCGGCACTGGTCCTGGTGGCGGCCCTGATTATCGGCCTTGCCGCCAACCCGCCGGGGACCATCCCCCTTTCGGAGCAGGAGGGCATCGCCTATCACGATACCATCTGGGGGGAATCGGTGGAGGTGGTGATGCCCGGGATGGAAACCACCACCTTCACCATCACCGACCCGGCGGATGTGGAAGCC
>CAJFUT010000294.1 GCA_904420255.1 uncultured Angelakisella sp.
GCGGTATCCGGGTTCACCCGGACTCCCCTGCCGCACTGGTACTCAAAGGCATTGAGGCCCAGCCGCTCCAGGTACTCCGGGATCTGCACCGTTTTCTTATAGCCCATGGCGGAAAAGCTGTCCGCCGTCCCCGCCGGGCCGAACCAAATCTCCCCCATATCACCCCTCCTCCCCGCTCCAGGACTGGGGACGGTAATGCTTCAGCACCCTTTTTTCCCACCGGCGCTTCACAACAAAAAAGCCCCGGTTTTCCGGCTCCATGGGCTCCACCAGCACCGCCGTGCAGCGGGCCAGCCGGGCGCAGAGGACGTCGGTAAACACCTGATCCCCCACCACCGCCGCCTGGGACGGCCCAAGGCCCAGTTCCTTCAGGGCCTTCTTCAATCGGAAGGGCAGGGGCTTGGCGGCGCAGGCCACATACCCCAGCCCAAGCTGGCTGGCAAAGGGAGCCACCCGTTCCTCATAATTATTGGAAAAAGCCAGCAGCCCTATTCCCGCCCGGCGCTGGCAGTCCAGCCATTCCAGCACCCGCTCGTGGGGGACGGGGTTATTGTGGGTGGTCAGGGTGTTGTCCACATCGATGAGAACCGCCCGGATCCCCATGCTCTGGAAAAAAGCGGTGGGGATCTCATAAATGCGCCGGTAAAAATAATCCGGATAAAACAAGGACACAGGAAGCTCCCTCCCCAGGAAAAACCGCGCAAACAAAAAGCGGGCATTCGGAAATGCCCGCTCTTTATGCTTTCACGCAAAACCTTATTTGTATTTGCGCTTACGAGCAGCCTCAGATTTCTTTTTGCGCTTTACAGAAGGCTTCTCGTAATGCTCTCTTTTCCGCACCTCGGCCAGCACGCCGGACTTGGCGCAGCTTCTCTTGAAACGCCGGAGAGCACTCTCCAGAGATTCATTGTCTTTTACCCTGATTTCTGCCATTACCTTATTCCCTCCCCACGCCATACGGCTGGAGTAGATATCCCCCAAAGCAGAAGGATAACACTATAGATTATACAATATGTCGTTTTGCCATGTCAAGTGCTTGTGGGAAATATCCTGATAAAAATAACCTCGGCGGGGCAAAGGCGGCTTCCTTCCCCAGGGCGGGGCTCCTCCAGCCGTTCCTTTCCCCGAAGCCCCGCGCGGGCGGCAGGCTTGGGAAAAGGCGGCCCGCTCCCGCCGGGAACGGCCTCAGCGGGCCACAATATTGAGCAGCTTGCCCTTGACAAAGACCTCTTTGAGGATCTGCTTGCCCTCCAGGGCCTCCTTCACCGCCGGCTCCGCCTTGGCGATTTCTGTCACCGCCTCCTGGCCGGCGTCGGCGGCCACCGTGATCCGGGCCTTGATCTTGCCGCAGATCTGCACCACCATCTCCACCGTGTCGTCCACACACTTGGCGGGGTCGTATTCCGGCCAGCGGGCGTGGGCCAGCATGGCGGTCCCGCCCAGAAGCTCGTTCATTTCCTCGGTGATGTGGGGAGCGAAGGGATTCAGCAGGGTGATGAAGGTGAAAAGCTCCCCCCGGGTAACGCTGCCCTTGTCGTAAATCTGGTTCAGGACGGTCATCATGGCGGCGATGGCGGTATTGAACTTCAGGTTCTCGATATCCTCGCCCACTTTGCGGATGAGCTTGTGGAAGGCCCCCTCCAGCTCGGGGGAATACCCCTCCTCCGGGGTGACCATCCCGGTGAGGGCCCAAACCCGCTCCAGGAACCGCTTGCAGCCCTTGATGGAGCTGGAGCTCCAGGGGGCGGTCTTTTCAAAATCGCCGATAAACATTTCATAGAGCCGCAGGGTATCGGCGCCGTAATCCCGGATGATCTCGTCAGGGTTCACCACATTGCCCCGGGATTTGGACATCTTCTCCCCGTTTTCACCCAGGATCATGCCGTGGCTGGTGCGCTTGGAGTAGGGCTCCGGGGTGCCCACCACCCCGATGTCATAAAGGAACTTGTGCCAGAAGCGGCTGTACAGCAGGTGGAGGGTGGTGTGCTCCATGCCCCCGTTGTACCAATCCACCGGCATCCAGTAATCCAGGGCCTCCCGGGAGGCCAGCTCCTTGTCGTTGTGGGGATCGCAGTAGCGGAGGAAATACCAGGAGGAACCCGCCCACTGGGGCATGGTGTCGGTTTCCCGGCGGGCCGGCCCGTGGCAGTGGGGGCATTCCACATTGACCCAGTCGTCCAGATGGGCCAGGGGGGATTCCCCGTTGTCGGTGGGCTCGTAGGTCTGGACGTCGGGGAGGGTCAGGGGAAGCTGGCTCTCCTCCAGGGGGACATAGCCGCACTTGGGGCAGATGATGATGGGGATGGGCTCCCCCCAGTACCGCTGGCGGGAAAAGACCCAGTCCCGGAGTTTATAATTCACCTTGGGGTGGCCCTTGCCGTTGTCGGAAAGCCACTGGGTGATCTTTTCCTTGGCTTCCTCCACCGTCAGGCCGTCCAGGATGCCGGAATTCACCATGACGCCGGTTTCGCAGTCGGTGAAGGCTTCCTTCTCCACGTCGCCGCCCTTCACCACCTCGATGATGGGGAGATCAAACTTCTTGGCGAATTCCCAGTCCCGGGTGTCGTGGGCGGGCACCGCCATAATGGCGCCGGTGCCGTAGCTCATAAGGACATAGTCGGAGATGAAGATGGGGATTTCCTTCCCGTTGACCGGGTTGATGCCCCGGACCCCGTCCAGCTGCACACCGGTCTTGTCCTTGGCCACCTCGGTGCGCTCAAAGTCGGATTTCCGGGCGGCCAGCTCCTGGTAGGCCCGCACCTCGTCCATATTGGCGATGCGGTCCGCCCATTTCTCGATATAGGGGTGCTCCGGGGAAATGACCATGTAGGTGGCCCCGTAGAGGGTATCCGGCCGGGTGGTGTAGACGGTGAGGGTATCCCCGGCGGTGGTGCCGAAGTCCACCTCGGCGCCGGTGGAGCGGCCGATCCAGTTGCGCTGGGACACCTTGACCCGGTCGATGTAGTTCACCTTGTCCAGGTCGTCGATGAGCCGCTGGGCGTACTCGGTGATCTTCAGCATCCACTGGCTCTTGACCTTGTGGACCACGGGGCTGCCGCACCGCTCGCAGACGCCGTTGACCACCTCCTCGTTGGCCAGGACGCATTTGCAGGAGGTGCACCAGTTCACCGACATCTCCTTTTTGTAGGCCAGGCCGCGCTTAAAGAGTTGGAGGAAGATCCACTGGGTCCACTTGTAATAGCTGGGGTCGGTGGTATTGATCTCCCGGTCCCAGTCGAAGGAAAGCCCCAGGGATTTCAGCTGGGCCTTGAACCGGGCGATGTTGTCGTGGGTCACCTTGGCGGGATGGATGTGGTTCTTGATGGCGAAGTTTTCGGTGGGCAGGCCAAAAGCGTCCCACCCCATGGGGTAAAGGACATTGTAGCCCTGGAGCCGGCGCTTCCTGGCAACGATGTCCAAGGCGGTGTAGGACCTGGGATGGCCCACATGGAGGCCCTGGCCGGAAGGATAGGGGAACTCTACCAAGGCGTAGTACTTGGGCTTGGAATAATCGTTGCTGGCGGCAAAGGACTTGTCCTCATCCCACTTCTGCTGCCATTTCTTTTCAATCACCGAAAAATCGTACTTCAAACGTCACACCCTCTTAAATATTCAAAATAGCACTTAACACGTTCCAGGGGCTGAATCCATCCGGTCAGTCCTCCCCGGTCACAAGACCGGAAAGGTCCAGCCGGGGGGCGTCGGACCAGAGGCGCTCCATGTTGTAAAACTCCCGGGTTTCCTTGGTGAAAATGTGGAGGATCACATCCTGGTAATCCATCAGGATCCAGGTGGCGGTCTGGGCCCCCTCCACCCGCCGGGGCTCCACCCCCTCCTTGGAAAGGGCCTCCTCCACCTCCTCGGCCAGAGCCTTGACATGGGGGACGCTGGTGCCGGTGACCAGGACGAAATAGTCCCCGATGGTGGTCAGCTCCCGGATATCGATGCCCACAATGTCCATGCCTTTTTTATTGTCCAGCGTCCCAACGATCTTTTTTACCAGTTCTTCCGAATTCATTGCGTCCCTCCGTCGCCAGTTGGTATTGGTACACAGTATTCCCTGCACGCCCCTCTGGTATCGGGGCAGATGGGTTTGTTTTTCCGGACAAGCTCGCCCACCGTATGGGTGAGGGCCCGGGCCATGGCCTCCCTCAGGTCGTGGTCGCAGAGGCGGCGCATCTCCTCCACATCGGCGTATTCCCGGTCCTCGGAGGTGAGGTCCGCCAGGTAAACGATGGTTTCCAAGAGGCTCATCCCCGCCCGGGCGGTGGTGTGGTAGCGCACCGCGTCGATGATATCCGGATCGTGGATATCCAGATGGGTCTGGATATACAGGGCTCCGGCATAGCCGTGGATCAGCTGGGGAGAAGCCTTGAAATCAATGCCATTTATTATACCAGACTCCAGGATGTTTTGCAACAAAGCCCCCTTGGGCAGGTCCTTGCAGACGTCGTGGAGGATCCCCGCCACCGAGGCCTTGTGGACGTCGGCGCCGAAGATCTCCGCCATATGGGCCGCCTGCTTTTCCACCCCCAGGGAATGGCGGTAGCGGTAATCGGTCATCAGGGGCCGGATGTACTCCCGCAGGTAGGGAAGGTCCTGGCTGTCGTGCTGGTAGAGCCCCCTCTCCTGGATGTAAGCCAGCACCCGGGGAGACACCTTCTGGGTGGTGCCGGTTTCCCGGAGCTCCCGGCGGATCTCGGTGCTGGACATGGGCAGGGGGGCGTTTTTCAGCAGCACCGAGGGCACCCCCAGCTTCTCCAGGGCGGCTTTCTGGGCCTCCAGCCTCCCCAGGTCCTCCTCCTCCCGAGCCGCCACCAGGAGGGTGGCCAGCTCCCCGATCCGTTCCCAGTCCCTCCACTGGGTGAAGGTGAGGAACATATCGGTCCCCATCAGGAGCCAGAATTTTTCCCCAGGGCGGATCTGGGTCAGATAACGCAGGGTATCCACCGTGTAGCTGCGTCCCCCCCGGCGGATCTCATAGTCATCCACCGAAATGAAGCCGTAGGGCTCCGCCGCCAGGGCGCACATGGCCAGCCTGTCCCGGTCCGGGGCCAGCTCCCCGGTGGATTTGTGGGGGGGCAGGGCCGCCGGCATCAGGAGGACCTCCTGGGCCCCCACCGCTTCCCTGGCCCGGAGGCAGATCTCCAGATGCCCCCTGTGAATGGGGTTGAAGGTCCCGCCGTAAAGTACCGTTTGTGACATCCCGTTTTCACCTCACCCAGCAACGATGTCCGATTATCCCGTTCAGTCCTGAAGGAGGACCGGCTTTTTGAGGTTCTTCCGGTACAGCACCAGCTTCCGCCCGATCACCTGCACCACCTGGGCGCCGGTGGCCTCCGCCAGAAGGGCGGCCAGCTCCCCCGGGGCCATGGGGGCGGTTTCCAGGGCGTGGAGCTTCACCAGCTCCCGGGCGGTGAGGGCGTCGTCCACCTGTTTGACCAGCGCCTCCCCGATCCCCCCCTTCCCCACCTGGAGAATGGTTTCGGTGGTGGAGGCGATGCTTTTCAGCTTTGCTCTGTCCTTTGAATTCAGCAAAATATGCTCCAATCTGCCGCAGGCTGCGGCTTTTTATTTTTCTTCGCCGGTTTTGGCGGCTTCCCGCTCCTTCAGCAGGGCATAGAGCTGCCGCAGGGCGTTCCCCCGGTGGCTGATCCGATCCTTTTCCTCCCCCGTGAGCTGGGCGAAGCTCCTGCCGTCCTCCACCAGAAAGAGGGGATCGTAGCCGAAGCCGTTGTCCCCCTCCTCCCGGAAGGCCACCGTCCCCCGGCAGAGGCCCTGGCACTCCACCAGGTCCCCCTCCTCGAAGGCGCAGCAGATGGCCGCCACAAAGGCGGCTCCCCGGCCCTCCGCCGGGACCCCCTCCAGCTCCCGCAGCAGCTTGCGGTTGTTGGCCTTGTCGTCGTGGCCTTCGCTTTCATCGTCGGCATAGCGGGCGGAGTGAACCCCCGGCGCCCCTCCCAGGGCGTCCACGCAGATGCCGGAATCATCGGCGATGGCGGGCAGCCCGGTGCGCCGGAAGATGGCCAGCGCCTTTTTCCTGGCGTTTTCGGCGAAGGTTTCCCCGTCCTCCTCCACCTCCAGGCCGGGGCAGACCTCCTCCTGGCTCACTAGGGAAAAGCCCAGGGGCTCCAGCATCCGGGCGAACTCCTCCAGCTTGTGGCGGTTTCTTGTGGCGGCAATCATCTTCATTGATCCTGCTCCTCGTCAAACAGCAATGCGGTGGCGAAATCCTCCGCCGAGAAGGGCTTCAGGTCGTCGATCTGCTCCCCCACCCCGACGAACTTGATGGGCAGGCCCAGCTGGTCCTTGATGCCGATGACCACGCCTCCCTTGGCGGTGCCGTCCAGCTTGGTGAGGACCACCCCGGTGACCCCGCAGGCCTGGGCGAACTCCCGGGCCTGGGCGAGGCCGTTCTGGCCGGTGGTGGCATCCAGCACCAGCAGCACCTCCCGGCTGCTCTCCGGGGCCTCCCGGCTGATGACCCGGTCGATTTTCGCCAGCTCGTCCATGAGGTTTTTCTTATTGTGGAGCCTTCCGGCGGTGTCGCAGATGATGACGTCCGCCTTCCTGGCCTTGCCCGCAGTGATGGCGTCAAACACCACGGCGGCGGGGTCCGCCCCCTCCTGGTGGCGGATGATCTGGCAGCCGCACCGCTGGGCCCAGACCTCCAGCTGCTCCGAGGCGGCGGCCCGGAAGGTATCGGCGGCGCCCATGAGGACGGTTTTTCCGTTTTCCATCAGGTAGTGGGTCAGCTTGCCGATGGTGGTGGTTTTGCCCACCCCGTTGACCCCCACCACCAGGATCACCGCCGGCGGCCGGGAAAGGTCCAGCCCCTGGTCCGGGGAAAGGAGCTCCGCGATGATGTCCCGCAGTTCCCGGCGCAGCTCCCCGGAATCCAGCTCCCGGCGGCCCACCCGCTGGACCAGCTTTTCACAGATATGCCCGGCGGTCTTCACCCCCACGTCGGAGAGGATGAGAATCTCCTCCAGCTCCTCCAGGGTATCCGGGGTGAGCTTCCCGGAGATGCCGTCGATCTGCACCACCAGGTTGCTCCGTGTTTTTTTCAGGCCTCTGCTGAGGAAATCAAAAAATCCCATGGGCTCATTTCCTTTCCCATTTTATGATGTTTGGAGGTTCAGCTTGGACTCCAGCTCCGCCACATTGAGGCGCAGCAGCTTGCTGACCCCCTCCTCCTCCATGGTGACGCCGTAGAGGACGTCCGCCTCCTCCATGGTGCCCCGGCGGTGGGTGATGGCGATAAACTGGGTTTTGTCGGTCATCCGGCGCAGGTA
>CAJFUT010000295.1 GCA_904420255.1 uncultured Angelakisella sp.
ACATCCTACCCAGGGGGGAAACGTCAGCCCAGATTCCGCCGCGAACAGCGGGCGGGCTGGGCTGACGCCCCCCTCCCTGGCCCAGCGCCCCAGGGAGCGCCAATCCTACCCGGGGGCCAGTGGAGGCCCGGACTCCGCCGCGAACAGCGGGCGGGACGGGCCGACACCCCCCGATGGAAGGCTGTCGCCCTGCACGGGGGTCCGGGGGGCTCCCCGGCCGCTCTTTGTCACTTTCTCTCGGCAGAGAAAGTGAAGCCCTGGGTCGCGCTGCGACCGGAGTAATCTTTAGAAAGAAGCCCTGCGCCAGCAGAAAAACCGAGCCCCAAGTTGCGCGGCGCAGTCACTTTCGCTTTCTGAAACCTATCTCACGTCAGAGGCCGCCGGCCCTTGCCGGCCTCTCGGCAGAGAAAGTGAGGCCCCGGGGTACCGGGCCTCTTTCGGGACCAAGATCGATTGAACCGCCAGCGCCTTTTTCGGTTACTTCCTTCCGCTTAAGAAAGCGGCGTCTTTGCCCCGCCGCCCGAGGAAATAGCAGGAAAGCCCCACGGCGTCCGCCAGGGCCCAGCCGATGGGTACCGAGGCCCAAATCCCCACTACGCCCAGGGAGGTGGCGGAAAGGAGATAGGCCAGGGCCACCCGGGTGCCCAGGGAGATGACGGTAAGCACCACCGACATCCCCGGCCGGCCCAGGGCCCGGTAAAGGCCGTAGAGGAGGAAAAGACAGCCGATGCCGCAGTAGAAGGCCCCCTCGATGCGCAGATAGCGCACCCCCTCGGCGACGACGGCGGTTTCCTCCCCGCTGACAAAAAGAAGCATCAGGGGGCGGGCCAGGAGGCAGACGATGAGGGAAACCCCGACGCAGAAGATGAGAGCCGCCCGCACCGCCCCCCGGAAGCCGGCCCGGATGCGGTCCTCCCGCCCGGCGCCGTAGTTCTGGGCGATGAAGGTGGAAAAGGCGTTCCCGAAGTCCTGGACGGGCATATAGGCGAAGGAATCGATCTTCACCGCGGCGGCGAAGGCGGCCATCACCGTGGGGCCGAAGCTGTTCACCAGCCCCTGGACCAGCAGGATTCCCAGGTTCATCACCGACTGCTGCACACAGGTGAGGAGGGAAAAGCCGGCGATGTGCCGCACCCGGAGCCAGCGCACCCGGAGCTGGGCCGGGGAGGGCCGCAGAGCGGGGCACCGGAACCAGAAGTACAGAGCCAGCCCCACCCCGGAAACATATTGGGAGATCACAGTGGCCTCGGCGGCCCCGGCCACCCCCCGGCGGAGCCCCAGGACAAACCACAGGTCCAGCGCGATATTGAGGATGGCGGAAGCGGCCAGGAAGATGAGGGGCGCCACCGAGTTGCCCACCGCCCGGAGGACGGCGGCGAAATAATTATAAAGGAAGGTGGCGAAAATGCCGGCGAAGATCACCGCCAGGTATTCCCCCATCATGCCCCGGAGTTCCATAGGCACCCGCATGAAGCGGAGAATCCAGTCCAGCCCGGCGTAGACCAGCAGGTTGAGGAGGACGGTCAGCAGGGCGATGAGGGCGAAGGAGGCGGACATGGATTCCTTGAGGCCGCTGTCGTCCCTCTGGCCGAAGGCGATGGAGAAGGCGGCGCCGCTGCCCATGCAGAGCCCCAGCAGGATGGAAGTGAGGAAGGTCATCAGGGTGTAGGCCGACCCCACGGCGGCCAGGGCGTCCGGGCCGAGGGCCCGCCCCACAATCAGGGTGTCGGCTACGTTGTAGCCCTGCTGGAGCAGGTTCCCCAGGATGAAGGGCACCGCGTAGCGCAGCATGGTGGGCATCACCGGCCCCTGGGTCAGATCCTGGTGCATCAAGGTCACTCTTTCTTTTCGTAATTTAAAACTTGCGTTTTGAAATATTATACCCGGATGCGGCGCCTCTGTCAACGGAACAGGATTGCCTTTCGCAGAAAAAGCCCTTATAATACAGATAGCAAAGGCCGCCGCCGAGACGGACGGGCCTGGAAGAAGGGAGGCGGGGCGCCGTGTTTCTGGATGGGCTGGATGAGCTGGACCGCAGGATTGTGGCGCTGCTCATCGACAACGCCCGGATGTCCTATTCGGAGATCGGGCAGCAGGTGGGGATTTCCCGGGTGGCGGTGGCCGCCCGGGTGAAGGCCCTGGAGGAGCGGGGGATTCTGGAGGGCTATACCGCCATTGTCAACCCCCAGCGGATCAGCGGGGCGGTGTCCTGCTATTTTGAGCTGGAGCTGGCGCCGGAGGCCTTTGGCCAGGCAGCGGAGCGGCTGCGGGCCTGCGGGATGGTCACCCAGATCTACCGGGTCACCGGCCGGAACAAGCTCCATGTCCATGCGGTGGCCGAGTCCAACGAGGCCATGGAAGCCTTCATCCGGGAGGAGATGGATTCTCTGCCGGGGGTGCTCAGCAGCAGCTGCAGCATCATCCTGGCCCGGATCAAGGACGTCAAGGGGCTGCGGCTCTGAAAAAGGAACGCACGAAAACCCCGGTTGGGCGGGAAGCCCGGCCGGGGTTTTTCATCATGATTTTCCATATGCAAAAAGGGCGGCCTCAACCGAATGCCTCATCTTCCGGCTTATTTCCCGGGGTACAGCATGGTCACATGGGGGACCCCGGCGATGGTGAATTCTTCCGAAGTGCGCTCAAAGCCCAGGTCCCGGTAGAACTTCTCCAGATAGGACATGGCGGAGATGCGCACCGCCGGGTCCCCGGTGTCCTCCGCCAGGCGCCGGCAGGCCATCCGCACCAGCTGGGCCCCCAGGCCCCGGCCACGGGCGGATTCCTTCACCGACAGCCGCCCGAAGGAATTCTCCGCGTAGCCGTCATAGTGGAGCCAGGAGGGCAGCAGCCGGACATAGCCCAGCAGGGCGCCGCCCTCCTCCCGGGCCAGCAGGTGGGTGGCCCTCTGGTCAAAGCCGTCCAGGTCCCGGTAGATGTTGCCCTGGCCGATGACAAAGACCTCAAAGCGGTGGGCCAGGATTTCGTAAAGGGTTTGGGTGTCCAGCTGGGAAAACTGATAAAACTGAAACTGCATATGGCATCCCCCTTCTGCAATCCAGCGGTTTGTATCCCCCGGCCCCCTTAAAGGTAGCGCGGGGGGCGGACGGCGTAGGCCAGCAGGTTGGCGGCGGAGATGGTGTCAAAGACAGGCACCCCCAGGGCTTCGGCCAGGTCCGCCGAATAGGTGGCCAGGTTGCTGCACTCAAAGATGACGGCCCGCAGGTCCGGGGTTTTGGCCCGGAGCTTCTCCCCGGCCCGGAGGACATCCTCCCGCATCCGGTCCACATCCAGGTTCAGCCCGCCCCGGATGACGATTTCGTCAAAATGGGGCTCGTCCTGCATCCCCTGGATGGAAAGGCGGATGCCGTCGGTCCAGCCGGAGGCCCGCAGGTGGGTTTCCTTCAGCAGGCCGGAGTGGCCGGTGATGACGCCGATGCTGCCCTGGCGGCCGATGAGCTGCCAGATGGTGGGAATCTGGCAGAGGGAGGACCCGGCGAAGGGGATGCCCAGCTCCGCTCCCAGGCTGTCCTGATAGAGGCTCATCATGCCGCAGTCCCCCACAATGGCCCGGACCCCCGCCCGGACCAGGTTCTGCCCGGCGGCCAGGAGGCTGGCCCGGATTTCCGGCCCTCCCTCCACCAGGTCGGCGAAGCCGCCCTTCACCACCTCATACCGCACCGGGTAGGAAAAGCTGGCGGCGTTGCCGGCGTCCCCCGGGGCCCGGGGGGTGACGGTGGAAAACACCAGGATGCCCACGTCCTGGCCGTAAAACGGATAGCCTGTCTGGAATTTCAATTTCGTCCCTCCTTGCAGGAATTTGGCCGGCGGCCGGGAGGCCCTTTCCGGCAGAAATGGCCAGGGGGCCCTGGAATGAGAACCGGGGCCCCCTGACGCTGGGATGCTTGAGAAAGTGAGTATGACGTTGGTTGGAAGATGTCGTTATTTGGCCTTGTAGTCGGGGGCGCGGCCGATCTCCTGGATGATCTCTTTCATGGCGTCGATCATGGTGTCGATGTCCTTGTGGTTGTTGAAGTACTGGCAGGAGATGCGGAAGCCGCCGACATAGTCGGTGAACCGCTGGGCGATGAAGATCTTCCGGGCATGGAGCTTCTTGAGAATCATGCGGTCGGTATCCAGGTCGTCATAGAGCCGGGCGATGACGATGCCGCCGAAGTGGCCGGGATCCCGGTGGGTGATGAGGGTGCCGCCGATCTCCTCGATGCGGTCCATGCAGTAGGTGGCGATTTCCCGGACCCGGGCCTCGATGTTCTCGATGCCGATTTCATTGACCAGGCCCAGGGATTCGCCCAGGGCGACGGCGCCGACGTAGTTGGAGGTGCCGCCGATCTCAAAGCGCCGGGCGGTCATGGGGAAGGTCCAGTCGTTGACAGAGGGGGCGGCGGGGTTCTCCCAGTAGGCGCCCCAGCCGCCCTCGGGGACGGTGGTGTTCAGGTAGCCGGCATAGCTCTGCTTCAGCTTGGGCAGGGTCTCCTTGTTGACGTACAGCACGCCGGTGCCGTAGGGGGAGTTGAGCCACTTGTGGCCGCCGGCGGTGAGGATGTCGATGTGGCAGGCCTTGGTGTCGATCTTGGTGACGCCCAGCTGCTGGACGGCGTCCACCACCAGGTAGATGCCCCGCTCCTTGCAGAAGTCGCCGATCTCCTTCATGTCGCTCTGCCAGCCGTTGCACCACTCCAGGGTGGACATGACCAGAATCTTGGTCTTTTCATCCACCAGGGGGGCGAAGGCGGCGGCGGTGAACCGCTCGTCAGCGGGCTTGCAGACCCGGATGTCGATGTTCTTCTCCTTGCGGATGACGCACCAGGGGAGGGCGACCTGGATGAACTCCAGGTTGGTGGTGACGATGTTGTCCCCGTCCTGGAGCTGGATGCCCTGGGCGGCGATGTTCAGGCCGTGGGAGGTGCTTTCCACCAGGGCGATTTCCTCGGGGTCGGCGTTGAGAAGCTTGGCGGCCTCCACATAAGCCTTGTGGCGCTTGTCGTCCATGGCGATGTGGTGGGCGCTGGAGTTAGCCTCCTCCTGGGTGGCGGTCATGTCGGCGAAAGCCTTGACGGCGCGGACGCTCCGCTGGGGGGCGAAGCTGACGCAGGCGGCGTCCAGGAAGGTCATGGTCTCAAGAACCGGCCACTCCTCTTTTCTCATTTTTTCCCAATCGTAAGCCATCGTGAATCTACCTCCTGATGTTTTGTTTTATGATAAGCCTTGAAAGGCTAAGGCTTCAGACGGACGATCAGCTCGATTTCGCAGCAGGCCCCCAGGGGGAGGCTGCTGACCCCAACCGCGCTGCGGCTGTGGACCCCCGCGTCCCCAAAGAGCTGCCCCAGCAGCTCGGAGGCGCCGTTGACCACCTTGGGCTGGGCCTCAAAATCCGGGGCGCTGTTGACATACCCCACTACCTTGACGATTCGTTCCACCCGGTCCAGGCTGCCAGCCAGGCTTTTCACCACCGCCAGGCAGTTGAGGACGGCGGTCCGGGCGGCCTCGTAGCCCTCTTCCACCGTCATGTCCGCGCCCAGCTTGCCTTTGCGGAGCGCGCCGTTTTCGGTGGGGAGCTGGCCCGAGGTGTAAACCAGGGAGCCGTCCAGCACACCGGGGACATAAGCGGCCACAGGGGCCGGCACCGAGGGGAGCTTCAAGCCCATCTCCTCCAGGGTCTTTTCCACTGACATCACAGGAACCTCCTTTGTTCAACAATCTTTACACCCATATACTAGTCCGAAAAATGTGCAAATTCTATAAAGCACTTAACATATTCTGCTATTTTTGTTATAACTTAAATAAAAAATATTTTTAAATATGTAAAGCGCTTTGCTTGACACAAAAACGTATACCGCTTACCATTAAACATTGGGAGGGTATGCTCTGAAAGCTGGCGCAGCTGAAATGGAAGGAGGAGGCCTTTATGCAGGAACAAACCGGACGCGGATACTCGCCTTGGATATCCATGGACCCGGAGGGGTGGGCGCCGCTGACCGCCGGCCGCCTTCCCGTGCAGTACCGGAAAAAGGGCGTCCTTTTTCATCAGGATGATGAGCCGGAGGCGGTATTCATCGTCAAATCCGGCAGGCTCCGGGTCACCTCCTACCAGGAAAACGGCGCGGAGAAGCAGCTGTATATCGCGGAGCGCGGGACCATGGTGGGGGAATCCTCCTGCCTCAACGGCGTGCCCCACGAATCCTCGGCGGTGGCCATTGTGGACACCCAGGTGTGGCGCATCCCGGCGGACGACCTGATCGCCGCCATGCAGCAGAACTGGTGGCTCACCCGCCGGGTCATCTCCCTGATCTGCCGGAAGAAGGACGTGTTTTTCCAGCAGATTCTGGACCTTTCCTTCAACCAGGCCATCCAGCGGATCGCCCGGCTGCTGCTGAACCTCTGCCACCAGTACGGCCGGCCCCACCCCAAGGGGATGCTGATTGCGGTTCATTCCACCCACCAGGATATCGCCGGCATGGTCAATGCCAGCCGGGTGACGGTGGGGAATGTGCTGAATATGATGATGGACCAGGGGCTTCTGGTCCGGGAGGGGAAGCATTTCATCCTCACCGACCTGGAGGCCATGAAGTCCCTGAGCGGCGAATGAATCCCCGCCGCCCGCCGGAAAAGCAAAAGGCCCGCCCCAGCGGAAGCTGGGGCGGGCCTTTTGACAAGCGGCGCCATTCAAGATGAAAAAGGGCCCGGAGCGGGAATCGGTTCCAGGCCCAAATTGCTATCCTTATCAAGTTGGGGTGTGGCCCCGCACCCGCAAAAGGGTGGTAGCGACAGCGAGCCGTCGCGAGGGCGCTTGCAACCGAGCAGGCGAGCCGAGCGTGCCCTTTTGCGGAA
>CAJFUT010000296.1 GCA_904420255.1 uncultured Angelakisella sp.
CGGCCTTCGCCGGGCTGCGGGTCATCCCCACCGGCATCCGCCACGGCACCCTGACGGTGTTCCCCCCGGAAGGGCCCCCCTGCGAGGTCACCACCTTCCGGGTGGACGGCCCCTACAGCGACCGCCGCCGCCCCGACCGGGTGGAGTTCGTTTCCTCCCTGGAGGCGGACCTTGCCCGGCGGGACTTCACCGTCAACGCCATGGCCTGGAGCCCCTCCCGGGGCCTGGCCGACCCCATGGGGGGCCGGGAGGACCTGGCCGCCCGGGTCCTCCGGTGCGTGGGGGAGCCGGGGAAGCGGTTCGAGGAGGACCCCCTCCGGATCCTCCGGGGGGTGCGCTTTTCCGCCTGGTACGGCCTTGCCCCCCATCCCGCCACCGCCGCCGCCATCCACCGGGAAAAGGGGCTGCTCTCCTCGGTGGCCCGGGAGCGGATTTTCGCCGAGATTTCCCGGCTCCTCTGCGCCCCGGGGGAGAGCCTGGAGCCGGTGCTCCGGGAGTTCTGGGACGTGCTGGCCTCCCTGCCGGGGCTTTCCTGCCTGGAGCCTATGGCGGGGTACGGCCAGGGGAACCCCCACCACACCCTGGACCTGCGGGACCACACCATCCGGGCGGCAGCCTCGGTGCCGCCCCGCCTCCCCCTGCGGCTGGCGGCCCTCCTCCACGACGCCGGGAAGCCCCTCTGCCGCACGGTGGACGGGAAGGGGGTGGCCCACTATTACGGCCACGCGGGGGAGAGCGCCCGGCTGGCGGAGGAGGCCCTTTGGGCCCTGCGGTGCGGGGGCACCCTGCGGAAAAAGGTGACCCAGCTGGTGGAGCTCCACGACCTGTGGCTCCCCCCAACCCCGGCGGTGGCCCGGCGGTGGCTGGGGAAGCTGGGGGAGGAGCAGCTCCGGGACCTGCTGGCCCTGGAGCGGGGGGACACCCTGGCCCACGCCCCCGGGGACCAGGCCCCCCGGCTGGCCCGGCTGGCGGAATGGGAGGCCCTGGCGGACCGGGTTATCCGGGAGAAGGAATGCCTCTCCCTCCGGGACCTGGCGGTGGACGGGAAGGACCTGATGGCCCTGGGCTTCGCCCCCGGCCCCGCCCTGGGGAAGGCCCTCCGGGCCCTGCTGGAGGGGGTGGTGGAGGGGCGGCTCCCCAACGAGAGGGACGCCCTTCTGGCACAGGCGAGGGAATACCTTAGTGAATAGAGAATAGTGAAGAGTGAAGAGTGAAGAACGGGAAAGGGGACGGGAAGATGCGGAAAATCCTGACGGGGGCCCTGGCGGCGGGCTGCCTTTTGCTGGGGGGCTGCGGCAGGGCGATGGAGAGCTTTGCCGCCTGGCAGCCGGAGATCTCCTTTGAGGTGGGCTCCTCCTGGCAGGGGGAAATCCCCGCCGACGACGACGGCATCCGCTTTTCCCTGGAGGAGATCACCGCCGCCGGCTTTTCCGCCTCCCTGGAGGGGAACACCCTCACCCTGGAGGGGGAGGCGCCGGGGAGCTTTTCGGTGACCATTTCCGCCTCGGGCTGGTGGTGGGAGGACACCTCGGTGACCCTGCCGGTGGAGGTGACCCCCCACGAGATGGCCCTTTCCTGGGCCCTGGCGGAAACGGGGGAGACCCCCGAGGGGCTGACCCTCACCGTGGGGGAAACGGCCCGGCTGGCGCTTTCCTCCGACGCTCCGGGGGTTTCCTATGAGCCGGCCCTGGGGGAGGGGCTGGCGGGCACCGCCTCCCTGGAGGGGGAGGCCCTCACCTTCACCGCCGGGGAGTCGGCCGGCTCCGGCGCCCTGGAGATCACCGCCCGGGCGGAAAATTACGCCGACGCGGTCCTTTCCATCCCGGTGGAGGTGCTGTGGGGCACCGCCTCCCCCGGGCTGCCCCAGGCCGCCCTGACCCTGGAGCCGGGGGAGAGCCGCAGCCTGGCCCTTTCCCCCACCCAGGGGGCTGAGGTGGCGTTGGTTTCGGCGGAGGGGATCGGCGCCGCCCTGGAGGGGGACACCCTGACCCTCACCGCCGGGGAATCCGCCGGCTCCGCCCGGGTGACCCTTTCCGCCGCGGCGGACCAGTGGCTGGAGGGGAGCCAGACCCTGGAAATCACGGTGGCGGAGCCCGCCCCCGCCGCCCCGCCGGCCCCCGATCTGCCCCAGGTGGATACCTCCACCTACGCCGCCGACGCGGCGGAGATCATCCGCCTCACCAATGAGTACCGCCGGGAAAACGGCCTGGAGCCCCTGGAGCATCTGCCCACGGTGGACATCCTGGCCACCATCCGGGCCCGGGAGGCGGACGAGAGCTGGTCCCACACCCGCCCCGACGGCTCCGGCTTTGAAACGGTGTTCACCCAGTACGGCATCACCTACCGGGGCTACGGGGAGAACCTCTTCTCGGTCAACGCCAGCTACACCCCGGAGCAGGTGGTGGAGGCCTGGAAGGACTCCCCCGGCCACAACGAGAACCTCCTCCGCCCCCAGTTTGACGGCATCGGGGTGGGCATCTGCAAAATCGGGGAATATTATTATTACTGCCAGCTTTTCACGGCGTCCTAATTTCCACTGCGCGGCGCTTCCCTCTGCCCTAGATTGGCTTTCACCGCTGGGATGCTGATTTCTGCTGCGCAGGGCTTCTTTCTATTTATGTTCCGCTCGCGGCGCTGGTCCCAGGATGTGCCTTTTTGACCCGCCAAAAAGGCACGAAAAAGGGTTAAGGAGTAACCCCCCTTGACCCTTTTCTGCTCCGCAGTGTTTTCTGCTTATCAGTTTACTCCGGTCGGACCGGAAGTCCGGGTTATGTTACTTTCTTGATCAGAAGAAAGTAACCAAAGACTGACCAAAGGGGGCACCCCTTTGGAAACCCCACG
>CAJFUT010000297.1 GCA_904420255.1 uncultured Angelakisella sp.
CACAAGGTAAAACAAGCCCGGACTTCCGGTGCGACCGGAGTAATACTCGAATGAAAGCCCAGCGCAGCGACAACCTTTGGCTACTTTCTGGCAATTCAGAAAGTAGCATCTGCGAACCAGCGGTTCGACCGGAACAAAAATAGAATGAAGCGCAACGGCATAAAAAAGGTGGGGGCCCTTTCGGGCCCCCAAGAGTAGGCGCGCAAACTTGCGATTCAGAAAAACATAACTCACGAGCTTGCCCTGCCCGGGTTATTCGTTGATGGAGAAGACCGCCTTGATGCCGCCGCCCTGGGAGAGGGTGTCGAAAATCTCCTTCCAGTTGTCCAGGGGGGCCACATGGGTCACCAGGGGGGAGAGGTCCAGGGGATAGTTGGCGAAGATCTCGATGGCCTTGTCCATGTATTCATAGTCGCTCATCATATGGCCCTGGATGGTGAGCATCTTCTTGGGGATGGCGTCCCAGTTGATGGAGATGGAGGGCTTCTTGGAGGCGCCCATGGAGTTGATCCGGCCGCCCACCCGGATGGCCTTGAAGCCGGCGTTGATGGCCGCTTCGGCGCCGCAGGCCTCCACCACCAGGTCCACGCCCCGGCCGCCGGTCAGCTCCAGGGCCTTCTCGGCCACGTCCACCTCTTCGCTGTTGAAGACGTAGTCGGCGCCCAGGGCCTTGGCGGCGGGGAGGCGCTTCTCAGCGTCCCGGCCGGTGCCGGAAACGATGACGAGGCCGGCGCCGGCGGCCTTGGCGGCCACCACGCTGAGGAGGGCCACCTGGCCGGCGCCCAGGATCAGCACCGTCTCGCCGGGCTGGAGGTTGGAGTAGACGATGGTGTCACTGACCTGGATGGTGAAGGGCTCCAGGAGGCAGGCGATGTGGTTGGGGATGGAGTCGGGAATCTTATGGAGATAACGGTCGGGCAGCACCACATAGTCGGTCATGGCGCCGTCCCGGTTGATGCCGATGGAACGCTTGTCCTTGCAGTACTGGGGGAAGCCGTCCTTGCAGGTCTGGCACTGGCCGCAGGCGTAGAGGTGGGGCTGGGCCACCACCCGGTCCCCGGGGGCCACGCTGGTGACGCCGGGCTTCACCGATTCCACGATGCCCACAAACTCATGGCCCATGATGAAGGGGGGATCGCAGGGGAATTTGCCGTGGTAGATGTGGACGTCCATGCCGCAGACGGCGCAGGCCAGGACTTTCACCCGGACATTGTCCCGGTCGGTGAGCTCGGGGATGGGGCGGTCCTCCAGGCGGGAGGTTTCCGGCCCGGCAGCATACTTGTACAGTGCTTTCATTTGTTTGCCTCCAAATTTTTATAAAATCCTGGGCCCCCGGCGGGGCCCGCGATACCGGGAATGACAGGGCCTGGGGAGCGGAAATCCCCCGGCTGATTCTCGTATACAGTATACCATATATCTGTTGCGCAGGCAACTATTCTGTGGTATAGTGTACCTATATTTTTTGCGGGTTTTGGGATGAAAAAGGAGGAGCTGCCGATGAAAAAGGGGGAATGGGTCAACGGGGACATTTCGGTGATGTACCGCTACGGCCGGCAGTACTTTGTGGAGCGGCTGGAGGAGCGGGGCTGCCGCCTGCGGATGGGCCAGATGCCGTCCCTCCTTGAAATCTGGGAGCATCCCGGCATCACCCAGGAGGGGATCTGCCAGAGGGTGGGGATGGACAAGGGCACCACCGCCCGGGCGGTGAAGAGCCTGGAGGAGGACGGGCTGGTGATCCGCACGGCGGACCCCCGGGACCGCCGGGCCAACCGCCTCACCCTCACCCCGTCGGGGGAGGCCCTGGTGCCGGCGCTGCTCCAGGTGACGGAGGAGTACCACCGGTGGCTGTTCCGGGGCTTCTCCCCAAAGGAGAGGGAGCAGGCGGAGGGCTTTTTCCGGCGGCTCCGGGAAAACGCCCTGGAGCAGCCCCTGCCGGAGGATGCCCCCGCCTGAGGGGTCCCGCCATTCCCGGGGCGCGAAGCCTCATGGGCGGTTTTGGCGGCCGTTTTGCGATGCTTTTGCACAGAAAAATGAAAGGAATCGGGCGGCGTCTGGAAAAAATGGCAATTTCATGCTATAATCAAAAACAAGAGGAAAGCGCAGCCCCTGCCCCTCTCCCGGCGGCGGGGCTTTTCTTTCACGGGAAAAAGGCCCCGTTCCGGGGCTTTGGAGGAGATGCAGCATGGAAAACCAGCGCAGGCCCATTGCCAACACCATACGGGACCAGGTGTACCAAATCCTGAAGGAGGAGATCTGCAGCGGCTACTATGAGCCGGGGCACTGGCTCCAGGAAAACGAGCTGGCCCAGCGGCTCCAGGTGAGCCGCTCCCCGGTGCGGGAGGCCCTGCGCCAGCTGAGCCGGGACGGCCTGGTGAGGGATATCCCCAACAAAGGGGTGTTTGTCCGGGAGTTTTCCATCCAGGAGATCCAGGAGGTCTTTGACCTGCGGATCATGATGGAATCCTACGCCGTCCTCCGCGCCGCCCCGGGCCTGACCCCGGAGCGGAAGAAGAAGCTGGTGGACCTGCTGGGCCAGATGGACCGCACCCACGCCGCCGGGGAGCGCAAGGCCTACATCGACACCGATACCCGGTTCCATTACGCCATCATCGAGCTGGGGGGCAACAGCTTCCTCAGCAAGACCTACAACGACGTCTATTCCATGATCCGCCAGTTCTGCATGGATACCATCATCGACGGGGAGCGGTTCGACAACTCCATGGTGGAGCACCGGCAGATCGTTTCCCACCTCCTGGCGGAGGAGCTGGAGGAGGCGGAGAAGATGAACCGCCTCCACCTGGAGCTGACCAAGGTGAAGCTGGCCGAGGTGCTGGCGGCCCGGGAGGCCGGGCGGCCGGGTCCGTGAGAGAAGATTTGCTGGAGCGGCAGGCTGTGCCCCGCTCTCCGGCGGGCTGGGGCCCGCGGCCTGGCCGGTCCCGA
>CAJFUT010000298.1 GCA_904420255.1 uncultured Angelakisella sp.
ACGAAACCGCCATGGCCACACGGAGCAAAGTCAAAATCCTTGGCAGCACCTACTACATCACCACCCAGGGCAGCGAAAGCAGGGTCCGGGAAATCGAGGAGGGGCTCAACTCCCAGCTGGGGGAGATCCTGGAGCAGCGCCCCACCCTTTCCGCCCTGGACGCCCTGGTGATCCTTTCCCTCAACCTGATGGACCAGATCACCGAGGGGGAGGAATCCACCGACCGGATGCGGGAGCAGCTGAGCCAGTACCTGGAGGACGCCGCCAAGGCCCGGATGGAGCTGGAGGACCAGAAGCGCCAGGCCGGCCGGCTCCAGAAGGAGCTGGAGGACCAGAAGCGGGAGACCGCCCAGCTCCGGAAGGACCTGGAGGCCGCCAGGGCCCAGCCCCGCCAGGAGGCGGAGGACCGCCGCCGCCAGGCGGAGCGCCTGGGCCGGGAGCTGGAGGAGCAGAAGCGCCAGAACGCCCGCCTCCGCCAGGACCTGGAGGAACTGCGCCGCCGCGGCGGCGGGGAGCGCCGCTGAGATGGGCCGGGTCCAGATTCTGGCCCCCGCCGGGGGCCGCCAGCAGCTCATCGCCGCGGTGCGCAGCGGCGCCGACGCGGTGTACCTTGGGGCCGAGGCCTTCAACGCCAGGCAGAACGCCGAGAACTTCGGGGACGGGGGCCTGCGGGAGGCGGTGGCCTACTGCCACGGCCGGGGGGTGAAGGTCCACGTCACCCTCAACACCCTGGTCACCGACCGGGAAACCCCCGCCCTCCTCCGGCAGCTCCGGGAAATCGCCGAAAGCGGCGCCGACGTCCTCATCGTCCAGGACCTGGGGGTGGCGGCCCTCTGCCGGGAGTGCTGCCCCTCCATCCCCATCCACGCCAGCACCCAGCTTTCCATCCACAACGCCGCCGGAGCCCGGGCCATGAAGGACCTGGGCTTTTCCTGCATCGTCCTGGCCCGGGAGCTGACCGGCCGGGAAATCTCCGCCATCCGCCGGGAGGTTGGCGGGGAGATGGAGCTGGAAGCCTTCGTCCACGGGGCCCTCTGCATGAGCCTTTCCGGCCAGTGCTACCTCTCCGCCATGCTGGGGGAGCGCAGCGGCAACCGGGGCCTCTGCGCCCAGCCCTGCCGGCTGGACTTCCGTTCCCCCCACGGCCGGGAATACGCCCTCTCCCTCAAGGACCTCTCCCTGGTGGACCGGATGAAGGAGCTGGAGGAAACGGGGGTGCGCTACCTGAAAATCGAGGGGCGGATGAAACGCCCCGAATATGTGGCCGCCGCCACCGCCGCCTGCCGGGCCGCCCGGGACGGCCTTCCCTACGATACCGGCGCCCTCCGGGCGGTGTTCTCCCGGAGCGGCTTCACCGACGGCTATTTCACCGGCCGCCGGGACCTTTCCATGTTCGGCTGGCGGAAGAAGGAGGACGTGGCCGCCGCGGCGGGGGTCCTCCGGGAGCTGGAGGCCTCCTACCGGGCGGAATCCCCCCGGGTGCCGGTGGAGATGTCCCTTTCCATCCGGGCGGGGGAGCCGGTTTCCCTCACCGTCACCGACGGGGAACGCCGGGTCCGCCGGGAGGGGGAGCCTCCCCAGACCGCCCTCAGCCGCCCCACCGGCGAGGCCCTCTGCCGCCGGGCCCTGGAAAAGACCGGGGGCACCCCCTTCCGGCTCAAAGGGCTGGAATGTGACATCGGGGCGGGGCTGATGGTGCCGGTTTCGGCCCTCAACGCCCTGCGGAAGGAGGCCCTGGAGGAGCTGCTGGCCCTCCGGGAGGGGGTGGAGCCCCATCCCTTCCGGGAGCCGGCCCCCCTGGAACTCCCGCCCCGGCAAAGGCCCGCCGGGCCGGAGCTGCGGGTCCGGGTGGAGAAGGCCGCCCAGCTCTCCCCCGCCCTCACCCAAAACGCCGCCCTGGTCATCCTCCCGGTGGAGGAGCTCTGGGACCACCGGGAGCTGCTCCGGGAGCTGGGAGGACTCCTTGCGGCGGAGCTGCCGGTCTTCACCCCGCCCCAGGGGGAAGCCCCCCTGGCGGAGCGCCTTGCCGCCCTCCGGGAGGAGGGGCTTTCCGCCGCCCTCTGCTGCGGCCCCGGTTCGGCCCGGCTGGCCCGGGGGGCGGGGCTGCGGGTGCTGGGGGACTACGGCCTCAACATCCTCAGCTCCCGGGCCATGGCCGCCTGCCGCCGGTGGGGGGTGGAGGACCTGACCCTCTCCTTCGAGCTGAACCTCCGCCAGGCCAGGGAGCTGGAGGGGGGCATCCCCTTCGGGGTTATCGGCTACGGATACCTGCCCCTGATGACCTTCCGGGCCTGCCCCGCCCAGGGGCCGGGGGGCTGCGGCGGCTGCCGGGGCCGGGCGGTGCTCCGGGACCGGCTGGGGAAGGAATTCCCCGTCCTCTGCCATGGGAAGCAGTACAGCCAGCTTCTCAACTCGGTGCCCCTCTACCTGGGGGACCGGCAGGAGGCCCTCCGGGGCCTGGACCACGTCACCCTGCGCTTTACCACCGAGGACCGGGGCCGCTGCGCCCGGGTGATGGAGCTGTGGCTGGAGGGGGCCCCCCTCCGGGAGGAGCGGACCAACGGCCTCTATTTCCGGGATTTGAAGTAGGAGGAAGGAACTGTGGGAATTTCTGATGGAAACAACAACACCGGTGGGGCGCCTGTCCTCCCGGTGAAGCTGCTGCGCCCCGGGGCGAAGCTGCCCCGGCGGGGCACCCCCGGCAGCGCCGGGCTGGACCTCTCCGCCTGCATCGAGGAGCCGGTGGAAATCCGCCGGGGGGAGATCGCCAAAATCCCCACCGGCATCGCCATCCAGCTGGAGCCGGGGCAGGTCTGCCTGGTGTTCGGCCGCAGCGGCCTGGGGGCCAGGCACGGGGTGGTCCCCGCCAACGCCGTGGGGGTGGTGGACAGCGACTACCGGGGGGAGTTGGCGGTGTTCCTCACCTGCCAGAAGGAGGAGGGCTACACCGTCCAGCCCGGGGAGCGCGTCGCCCAGATGGTGATCCTCCCGGTGGCCATGCCCGAGCCGGTGGAGGCCCGGGAGCTGGACGAAACCCAGCGGGGAGCCGGAGGCTTCGGCTCCACCGGGGCCCGGTAGGGCCCCCTCCCCCACTGCGTGGCGCTTCATTCTATTTTTGTT
This sequence comes from uncultured Angelakisella sp., assembly GCA_904420255.1. Lineage (GTDB taxonomy): Bacteria > Bacillota > Clostridia > Oscillospirales > Ruminococcaceae > Angelakisella. The sequence continues at coordinate 3,121 of CAJFUT010000298.1, forward strand.
CCGCTCGCACCGCGACCCCGGCTATGTTACTTTCTTGATCAGAAGAAAGTAACCAAAGACTGACCAAAGGGGGCACCCCTTTGGAAACCCCACGGCCAAAACCAGTCGGC
>CAJFUT010000299.1 GCA_904420255.1 uncultured Angelakisella sp.
ACAGGCTGCCACAAAGGTCACCCGGACCGGCTCCGGGCCGATGGAGAGGAAAGCCGGCGGCTTTTTAATATAACAAAAATCCGCGTTAATTTCTGTGCAAAAGCACACACCAAAGCCGTTGCCCGCCAGGCTGATATTCAGGTCCAGGTCCGCGGTGGTGATGATATAGGGGGAAATGTCGTAATATTCCAGAAGCTCCTTGTTCACCGGGCCGATGATGAAGCTCCCGTGGCTGGCCAGGAAGATCTCCCCGCCCAGGCGGGAGAGGTCGATCCAGGGGTAATGGAAGCCCTTGCGCCACTGGGCCATGGCGGGATAGGGGGAATCCCGCCCCACACAGAGGAGGATCTCCTCGGTGCAGACTTCCTCCAGAACCAGGTTGGGGTAACCGCCGCCGCGGATGTTGAAAAGGCCCAGGTTCACCAGCCCCTCCTCCAGCATCCGGGTTACCTCCAGGACGCTCCCCTCATGAATTTCAATCTCGTGGTCCGGGTACTTGGCGTGGAAATCCGGCAGGATATTGGGCAAAACGTGCTTGGCCCGGCTGGGGGTGATGGCGAGGGAGATGTGCCCGCCGTCCCGGCTGGCCAGATCGGCCATCCGGTCCTCAAGCTGCTGGCCCAGGCGGAGGATCTCCTGGGAGCGGCGGACAAACTCCCGCCCCGAGGGGGTGATCACCAGCCGCTTGCCGATGCGTTCAAACAACCGGACGCCGTACCGCTCCTCCGCCGCCAGGAGGAACCGGCTGAGGGTGGGCTGGGTGATACCCAGCTCCTCCGCCGCCCGGGTGACGCTCCCATGCTTTGCCAGGGCGGATATGTACCGCAGTTCCCGAAGGTCCATTTTCATTCTCCTTCCCCCGTTTCCCGGGGCTTTCCTTTTCCTTTATGATAACAGGTTTTTCCGGAAAACCATAGCAAGTGGGAATCAAAATCATGCTTTTCATGCATTTGACATTTTTCGCCTTTTTCATTATATGTGGTATTGCAGAGATTGATCAATCCCCCTGCTACACAAAATCTACAGAATTGGAGCGTGAAACGATGCTGAAACTCATCGGATCCCTGGAGCCCGGAAGGCCCACCGTCCTTTTCCTGGCCGGTTCCATCACCAGCCCCTGCGTCTTTGACCAGGTGGAATCGGACGGCGTCTTTCAGTTCGCGGCGGTGGACTACTGCCGCTCGGAGGGTCCATGGGACGTGGATACCCTGGGCGAGCGGGTCCTGTCGCTGATGGAAGAAAAGCAGCTTGGCCCCACCATCCTGGCGGGGTATTCGGCAGGCGGCGTCATCGCCATGTCCGCCGCCTGCCAGGGGCCCGACCGCATCGCAGGAATGCTCCTTTCCAACACCGGCCCCTGCGGCAAGGGCCACGGGGACCCCAGCTTCCCCCAGAAGCTTCTGGACAACTGGGACAACCCCGCCTTCCTGGACAGCTTCCTGGCCCGCTGCTTCTCCCGCCCCATCCCGCCGCTTCTGCGGCAGCGGCTGCTGGACTACATCGGGACGCTGGACCCCCAGTCCGGCTACCAGGTTTCCACCTCCCTGCGGCAGGTGGACTACCGGGAGGGGCTGAGGCAGGTGCGCTTCCCGGTGGTCATCGCCCACGGGAAGGACGACAAGACCCGCACCCTGGCCCATGTGGAGATGATGACCACTTCCATGCCCCACGCTGAGGTGTTCCTGCTGGACGGGGGCCACACCATTATGGTGGAAAACAAGCCCCGGTGGCAGGAGGCGCTGAACCACCTGATGAAAAAGGTGCTCGCGGCGCAAAACTGATATCCCTTCGGAACGAGTGGAATAAAAGGAGGATTGTATCTATGCTGTTGGCAGTCGTTGGATTCGTTTCCATCGCAGTCATGATGTACCTGCTCCTCAAGGGGAAGGCCCTTCCCCTCACCGCCTTTACGGTGGTGCCCCTGGTGGCCGCCGTCTGCTGCGGCTTCGGCTTCACGGAGATCATGGACTTTATCACCACGGGCGTGTCCTCCACCTGGGCCACCGCTGTCCTCTTCATCTTTTCCATCGCCTACTTCGGCCTGATGAACGACGTGGGCCTCTTTGACAAAATGGTGGAGAAGCTGGTGAAGGTGGCTGGCAACAACGTCATGGCCGTCACCCTGGTCACCGGTGTAGTGGCGGTCATCGGCCATCTGGACGGCTCCGCCACCACCACCTACATCATCACCATCGGCGCCCTGCTGCCCCTCTACCAGAAGATGCGGCTGCGGCCCCTGGTGCTGCTGCTCATCTGCGGCGCCGCCACCGGCGTCATGAACCTGGTGCCCTGGGGCGGCCCCACCGCCCGGGTGGCCGCTGTCACCGGCATTGACGGCAACCTCCTCTGGCACGCCATGATCCCCATGCAGATCTTCGGCCTGGTCGCGGTATTTGTGGTGGCCGCCATCTTCGGCGTCATCGAGAAGAAGCGCCTGGCCCGGGAAGGCAATCTTGGCGACGGCGCCGCCCTGGCGGCCCAGGCCGAAAAGGAGGTGGACCCCGAGGTCCAGGCCCTGAAGCGGCCCAAGCTCTTCTGGTTCAACCTGATCCTCACCCTGGTGCTGCTGGTGGTCCTCTGCACCGTCAAGATCGCCCTCTATATTCCCTTCCTGGTGGCAACCGTCATCGCCCTGCTGGTCAACTACCCTGACCTGAAAATCCAGAACAGCCGCATCGCCGCCCACGGCGCCTCCGCCATCCCCCTGAGCGCCACCCTCATCGCCGCCGGCATCTTCCTGGGCGTCTATGTCAACAGCGGCATGATCGAGGCCATGGCCTCCACCCTCATCAACATCGTCCCCGGCGCTCTCCAGCCCTACCTCCACATCATCGTCGGCGCCCTGGGCGCCCCCATCGGCATGACCATGGGTCCCGACCCCTACTACTACGGCATCATGCCCCTCATCGGCGAGGTGGTGGCCCAGTACGGCGTCCCCCTGGAAGAGGTTGGCTACGCCATGCTCATCGGCGAAAACGCCGCCCTGGCCTGCAGCCCCTGCGTCCCCGCCAACTATGTGGCTCTGGGCCTCTCCGGCATCGCCCTGAAGGACCACGCCAAGTTCTCCTTCCTCTGGCTGTGGGGCATCAGCCTGGCCATGCTGGCCTTCGCCATGGTCACCGGCCTCATCTGAACGGGCCCGGCAGGCCGGGCGGCCACGCAATTTGCGCCGCTTCGCTCCGCAAATTGTCCTACCCGCAAAAGCGCCTTCTGAATCTTAAAGCGGAAACGAACCTTGCGCAGCGAAGCGGAGCCAAAGAGCGGGTCACAAACCGGCGCTTCGTAGAATCTTCTCTCACGGATGTAAAAGAGCGGCGCACAAACTGTCGATTTTGGAAGGCTTCTCTTACGGACCTAAAAACCCGGGGCGCGGCTGCGCTCCGGGTTTTTTACTAGGGATGCCCTGCTTATTCTTTCCCGCCTCCGTCGGCTTTGGGGATGGCCGCCCCGATCCCCATGCCGATGCCCATGCCCATGCTGGTGCCGAGGCAGATGGAGATTCCCAGGTCCCCTTGGGCAAGCAGGGACCAGATCACCCCCAGGGCCGC
>CAJFUT010000300.1 GCA_904420255.1 uncultured Angelakisella sp.
CCCACGCTGAACTGATCCGAGGAGTTTCGCACCGGGGCGTCCTCGTCCGCCTCCACCAGGAGGGAGGATTCATACCGTTCCAGCACCGTCCCCTGGAAGCTGACGCCGGGGGACAGCAGCTCCGCCCGGGTAACGTCCACCTGGGCGGGGTCGCCGGGCCGCGCCTCACCCTCGTACCCAAACTCCACCCGGCTGCCCGGGGTGAAGTCGCCAGGGGCAAGGGCCTTCCCCTCCCCGTCCTCCAGCTCCGCCTGGGAGAGGGAGAAGCTGTACCGGGAGGAATCCCCGCCGTCCTGCCGGACCAGAAGGGTATCGCCGGTCTGGTCCAGGACGGTCCCCTCCAGAATGGTCACCGTCACCTTATCCCAGGGAAACGAACAGCCGGGCAGGGCCGCCAGGATCATGGCGGCGGCCAGGGCCGCCCCCCAAAAACGCTTTTTCATTCTTTTCGCTCCTTTCCCACGGGAACCCCGGCAGAGGGGATTCCTTTTTCACAGATAGAGTGGCCTTTTTCCCCTGAATTGATGCGGCCGGGCCGGGCGGGCGGCAAAAAAGCCGTCCAAAGACGGCTTTTGGGGCCCAGGGCGTTTCAGCGCACCGGGGTGTAATTGATTTCGGCCTCCTCGCCGGTGGCCTCCAGCTTGAAGATCACCGGACGCGCGGGCCAGGGCCCGTTGCCAGGTCCGTAAGAGAAGATTCTGCGGGACGCCGGTTTGTGCGCCGCTCCCTGAGCATATCACCTGGGCTGAGGAGGGCGCTGCGGCTTCCCTGCCTGGGATTCAGAAGGCGCTTTTCATCGTGGGACAATTTATGGAGCCCCGCAGGGGCGGAATAAATTGAGTGGCAGCGGGCCCTCGCCCGCCGGCGTAAAATACCTGCCCCTCCCGGAGCATGGGGCAGGGACCCAGGCCCTCCGCCCCCTATTCTGCTGCCAGCTCCTTGTCCAGGGTGGTTTTCAAAACCGTGATCTTAACCTTCTTCATCCCCAAAATCCTCCCTTCTGATTTCGAAAGGGCCCCGGGCGTCAGCCCCGATCCCCGCAGATGGTGCCCCCGCAGACCACCCGGTCCCCCTGGTAGAGCACCGCCGCCTGGCCGGGGGTTGGGGCCCGCTGGGGCTCCCGGAAGGTGAGCCTCAGACGCCCGTCCGGCAGCAGCAGCCCCTGGGCCGCCGCCGGCCTCTGGGAATACCGGAGCCGGGCCTGCACCTCCACCGGCTCGGAAAACGCCTCCCGGGGGAGGGAGAGGAAATTCACATCCTCCGCCAGCACCTCCCGCCGGAGCAGCGCCCCCTCGTCCTCCACCAGGGTGACGGTGTTGGCCCGGGGGTCGATGGCGCTGACAAACATAGGCCGCCCCAGGGAAATCCCCAGTCCCTTCCGCTGGCCAATGGTGTACCGGGCCGAGCCCCGGTGCTGCCCCAGGGTGTTCCCCTCCGGGTCCACAAACCGCCCCGCCGGGAGGGGGGCGCCGGTGTATTCCTCCAGAAAGGCGGCGTAATCCCCGCCGGGGACAAAGCAGATGTCCTGGCTGTCCGGCTTGTGGGCCACCCGGAGGCCGCTTTGGTCCGCCAGGCGGCGGATCTCCTCCTTGGAAAACTCCCCGCAGGGAAGGAGGAGCATGGAGAGCTGCTCCTGGGTGAGGGTGTAAAGGACGTAGCTCTGGTCCTTGGCGGGGTCCGCCCCCCGGAGCAGCCCCCACCGCCCCGAGGCGGGGTCCCTCCCCACCCGGGCGTAGTGGCCGGTGGCGATGTGATCCGCTCCCAGCTCCCGGGCCCTGCGGCAGAACTCCTCAAATTTGACATACCGGTTGCAGAGGATGCAGGGATTGGGGGTCCTCCCCTCCTGGTAGGCCCGGACAAAGGGCTCCACCACCCGGCGGCGGAACAGGTCCTTATAGTTGAGGACATAGTGGGGGATTCCCAGCTGGTGGCAGACCATCCGGGCGTCGCTGATGTCGTCCAGGCCGCAGCATTTGGAATCCTCCGTTTCCCCGCTCCAGAGCTTGAAGGTGATCCCCACCACCTCGTACCCCTGCTCTTTCAGGAGCCAGGCGGCCACCGAGCTGTCCACTCCGCCGCTCATGGCCACCAATACCTTTCCCTTCATCCGCCCTTACCCTTTCAGGAATTCTTCCAGGCAGTCCGCGGCGTAGGCCAGGTCCTCCCGGGTGACGTCGTGGTTGGTGACAAAGCGCATCTCCCCGCCGGAAACGCCGTTGATCTTGACCCCCCGCTCCAGGAACCGCCCCGGCAGGGAGGCCACCAGCTCGTCGGGATAATCCAGGGTGAAAAACACCATATTGATCTGGATGCCGTCGGACTTCACCTGGACGCCGGGGATTTTGGCCAGCCGCTCCCGGAGCCAGGCGGCGTTCTCGTGGTCCTCGGTCAGGCGGCCGGTCATCTTCTCCAGGGCAACGATGCCGGCTGCGGCCAGGATGCCGCACTGGCGCATCCCGCCGCCCAGAATCTTGCGGTTTTTCCGGGCCCGGCGGATAAACTCCTCCGTCCCCGCCAGGATGGAGCCCACCGGGGCGCAGAGGCCCTTGGAGAGGCAGAACATCACCGAATCGGTGCAGGCGGCGATGTCGGCGGCGGAGCAGCCCAGGGCCGCCGCGGCGTTAAAGAGCCGGGCCCCGTCCATGTGGACCTGAAGGCCCCGGCCCTTGGCGGTAGCGTAAACCTTCCGGGCCACATCCAGGGGCACCGCCCTGCCGGTGGCCAGGGCGTTCTCCACACAGAGGAGGGTGGTGGGGGGGCAGTGGATGTCGTCCTCCCGGACGGCCCGCTCCACCATGCCGGGGTAGATGATGTCGTCCCGGCTGTCCACCGGGTCCAGGGTGACCCCGGAAAGGACGGCGGCGGCCCCCACCTCGTGGACAAAGACATGGGAATTCCGCCCGCAGATGACGTCATCCCCCCGGCGGGTGTGGGTCATGATGGCAAGCTGGTTGCCCATGGTGCCGGAGGGGACGAACATAGCCGCCTCCTTCCCAACCCGCTGGGCCGCCAGGGCCTCCAGACGGTTGACGGTGGGGTCGTCGCCGTAAACATCGTCCCCCACCGGGGCCTCCGCCATGGCCCGGCGCATCTCCTGGGTGGGCTGGGTGACGGTATCGCTGCGGATATCAATGATCTTTTCCATGGTGTTCTCCTCCTCTTTTTCACGGCGCCGGGCGGATTGTGCCGGCGGCAAAACCGTGGTATACTAAAATGGAAAGGCCCGTATGCCCGACTGAAAAAACTGCGAAAAGCGAAAGGGGTTGTACTGATGATGAATCCGAACCTGAAGGCCATTTACCTCGCCCGTCTGGAGCGCACCGCCAAGGCCCTGACCCAGAACCGCATGGAGGCCCGGGTGGTGGCGAGCCGGGAAGAGCTGGTGGAAATCGTCCGGGGGATGATGCCCAAGGGGGCCTCGGTGGCCACCGGCGGCTCCGCCACCCTGGAGGAAACGGGGATCAACGCCCTTCTCCAGAGCGGGGATTACGACTTCTATTTCCGGGGCCGCACCGACGAGGCGGGCCAGCCGGTGGACGTTTACCGGGCCGCCTTTTCCTGCGACTGGTACCTTGCCAGCGCCAACGCCATCACCGAGGACGGCAGGCTCTACAACGTGGACGGCAACTCCAACCGGGTGGCGGCCCTCTGCTACGGTCCCAAGCACGTCATCATCATCGCCGGCTGCAATAAGATCGTCCGGGACATCGCCGAGGCGGAGGAGCGGGTCCGCTCCATCGCCGCCCCCGCCAACTGCGTGCGGCTGGGGCTCCAGAACCCCTGCACCGTCACCGGCCGCTGCGCCGACTGCCGCAGCGCCACCCGGGTCTGCTGCGATACCGTCATCCACGGCTTCCAGCGGGACCCGGACCGCATCAAGGTGTTCCTGCTCCCCGAGGAGCTGGGCTTCTAAAAAAGGCCCCTTCCCTCCCCCGCCCTCCGGCGGGGGTTTTCTTTTTCCCCGGTTCAGTCCTCCCGGGCCCGGCGTGGGGTAAGGCGCTCCGCCAGCCCCACAATCAGAAGCCCCATCTCCCGGGTGCGCAGCAGGATGTTCAGCACCCCGTAGAGGAGGGCCCCCGCCAGGGCGGCCAGGAGAAAGGCGGCGGGCATGGATTCCAGCTTCTCCAGCAGCAGGTCGTAGAGGGGGACCACCGCGAAGCACATCCCGGCGGTGGCGGCGGCCATCTTCAGCAGGCTGACAAAAAGCCGCCGGAGCCCCAGGGGGCCGATGCGGCGCCGCAGGGAGATGAGCAGCATCACCAGGGTAACCCCGCCGGAAATGGTGGTGGCCAGGGCCAGGCCCTTGTGGGCCATGGACTTCAGGAGCAGCAGGTTCAGGACGATGTTGATGAGGATGGCCGCCAGGGAATTGATGGTGGGGGTCTTGGTGTCCTGGAGGGCGTAGAACATATTGAGGGCGATTTCCTTGATGCTGAAGAAAATCAGCCCCAGGGCGTAGAAGGAGACCACCTCGGCGGTGCGCTGGGTGTCGTAGGCGGTGAAAGCGCCCCGCTGGAACAGGATGGCCACAATCTCCTCCGAGAAGATGATGACCCCGGCGGAGATGGGCAGCACCATCAGGGACATGAGGCCGGCGCTGCTGCGGAAGGTGGCCTTCAGCTTCCGGGTGTTCTTGATGGCCGAGAGGTGGGACATCTGGGGAAAGACGGCGGTGGTCACCGAGATGACAAAAACCGCCGTCACAAAGCCCACCACCCGGTTGCCGTAGCTGAGGGCGGAAACGGTCCCCTCCGGCAGCACCGAGGCGATGGTGCGGTCGATCATGGTGTTGAGCTCGGTGATGGCCTTGCCCAGGAAGATGGGGAACACCACCATCAGCAGGCGGCGTATCTCCGGGGTGCGGAACTGGAAGCTGGGCCGGTAGGAAAAATGATGGCGCAGGGAGGCCAGCAGCAGCATCAGGAAGGAGGCGAAATACCCCGCCACCACCCCCCAGCCCAGGATTTCCTGGCCCCAGGTCACCGAGAGGAACATGGAGGCGATGACGCAGATATTCAGGGGGGCGCTCACCATCCCCACGGCAAAATAGCTGCCGTGGATCTGGAGGAAGCCCTGGAGGATGAAATACACCCCGATAAAAAGGAGGGAAAGGATCACCACCCGGGAGAGGGAAACGGCGATCTCCATGGTCTCGGCATCAAAACCCACGGCGAACAGCCGGACGATGGGCCTTTCAAAAATCCAGAAAACCACCATGATGGCAATGGAAATCAGGGCCACCATGGTGATGACGCTGTCGGTGAAGGTTTTCAGGGCCTTGGGATTTTCCTGGCGGATCCTGGCGTAGCTGGAAATATAGCTGGTGAGCATAGCCGAGCCGATGCCCGCGAAGATGATGGTGGGAATGGAAAAGGCCACAATGTAGGCGTCGCTCACCGGGGAGGCCCCGTAGACGTAGGCCAGGGACATCTCCCGTCCAAAGCCCAGGGCCTTGGCGAAGGCGGTGGTGAGGATGAGTATGATGGTATAGGTGGCGGTGTTGCCCTTTTTCTCCTTCAACGGAAGGATTCACCCCCTTGCATGGATGTCTTTCCGGGAAAAGCGCGGGGTCAGTCCAGCGGTCCGAAATTCCCCACCGGCCAGAGGGTGAAAACCGCCCTGCCGGTGATCTTGTCCCCGGGGATATAAGGCTCATCCCACAGCCGGGCGTCGTTGGAGCCGCTGCGGTTGTCCCCCATAAAGAGGTAGTGCCCCTCCGGCACCTGGAAGTCCCCGGCGTGGTCCGGGTCGCTGTCGGGATAAAAGACGTAGTCCTCCTCTACCGGCTCCCCGTTGAGGATCATATCCCCCTCCTCGGTGATGACCACATGGTCCCCCGGCAGCCCCACCAGCCGCTTCACCAGGGTGATGCCCAGCTCGTCGGATTCAAACACCACAATGTCCCCCCGCTCCAGCTTCTCCGGGTCGTGGACCCGGAAGGCAAAGAGGACGCTGCCCTCGTCGATGGTGGGGATCATGGAACCGGTGGGCACAATGACAAAGAAAAACAGGAACTTGATGATAAAGAGCAGGATCAGGATTTCGATGCCGAAGGGCAGGACCCACTCCCGCAGGATTTTTTTCGCCTTTTCTTCCACTGAACGCAAACCTCCAAAAGGCCCCCCTCCGGAAATGCCGTCGAAGTCGAAAGGGGGCGGCTTCTTTTTCTGTTTTATTATAGCTTCCCGGCGGCCGTTGCACAAGGCAAAACCGGAAACTGGCTGGAAAAGAACGGCAAAATTCACAAACCCGAAACAAATGACGGGCCGGGCGGGCCCGGCTGCCGCTGACGTGAGATGTGTTCCGGAAGGCGCAAGTGACTGCGCCGCGCAGCTTGGGCAGACAGAAACGCCGGGACTCAACCCACAAAACGCCTTCTGTATCCCAAGTGATACGCTCAGAGAGCGGGGCACAAACCAGCGCAGCGCAGACACTTCTCTCACGGACGCAAAA